>JAFGNI010000535.1 GCA_016927095.1 Anaerolineae bacterium
GCTTGTTCGCTCACTCGCTCACTCGACTCCGTGTTGCGCCGCGACCATCTGCAATGCCAGATCAATGGCTGCGAGCAGGCTGGTCTCGCGCGCTTGGCCGGTTCCGGCGATGTCGAAGGCAGTGCCGTGGTCCACCGACGTGCGGATGATTGGCAGGCCGAGGCTGACGTTCACGCCCTCGTCGAAAGCCAGGAGCTTCATTGGGATGTGCCCTTGATCGTGATACATCGCGACGACAATGTCGTACGCGCCACGCGTGGCTCTCAGGAAGACGGTATCGGGCGGCTGTGGATCTGAGACGTCGAGGCCTTTACTTCTCGCAGCGACCACCGCCGGCATGATCTCGCGCTCTTCCTGATCGCCAAAGAGACCATGTTCACCGGCGTGTGGGTTGAGCCCGGCGACGCCGATCCTGGGCGCGGCGATGCCCAGTGCCCTGCAACCGCGGTAGGCCAGTTGAATCACCTCGGCGACGCGATCCTGTCGCACGCGCCGGACCGCCTCTTCCAGAGCGACGTGCGTGCTGACGTGGACGACGCGCAGTCGCGGCCCAACCAAAAGCATCGTGACCTTCTCAGCGCCGGTTCTCTCGGTAAGTAACTCCGTGTGCCCGGCGTAGGCGAACCCAGCCTGGTTCATCGCGTCCTTGTTTAGCGGGGCTGTGACCATACCCGCCGCGATACCGTCCAGGCAGAGGTCGCAGGCACGCTGCACGTACTCGACCGCAGCCCGGCCGCTCGGCGCGCTCACTGCTCCTACCACGCAGAGCTCGGGGTCCGCGTTGGCCAGGTCCAGCAGGTCAACGCGATCTTTGGCAGGCACGGGCGCATCGCTGAGGTCTCGAGGATCCGACACCGCTCGGATCTTCAACTGGGGCACGCCGTCGAACGCCATGGCACGCTCCAGAATGCGCCCGTCGCCAACTACCAGCGGGCGGCATCGCCGGATCACATCGTCACGACCTACCGCCTTCAGCACGATCTCCGGACCAATCCCTGCGGGGTCGCCCATCGTGATTGCCAACAAGGGCTTAGGCATAGGATCAACCATGGTCTAGCCCCGCATTGAGTCCCTGCATCACGCCTTCGGCGATTCGGCTCCCGATCTCGCGGTAATCCTCCTGCGTGAGAACCCATTCCCCTGCCAGTGCGTAGGATGTCTCAAAGGTGATACACGGTACACCCAATTGGGACCAGACATAGGAGCGGAAGCTGGGCGTCTCCCAACGGGAGGGATAGCGAGCGACGCGGGCGAACTCCTGGGCCGCGTAGGGCGCTCCCAGCGCCTCGACGGTCCACTCGACCCATTCTAGTGCCACTTCGTGAGCGCCCCGGTCAATCTCCGGGTCAGGGACGTAAGCATAGACGCCTGCGGACTCGCATGCGCCTGGTGCGTGGAAGTCGATGGCCAACATAGGATGACAGCGCGCTCGCCACCGCCAGAGGTCGCGCTGAAACACCGACACCTCGTGCCGCATCGGGGGGCGGCCCCAGGCGCGGTTGAGGTCGTAGGGGAAGCCGTCCTTGCCGTAATCGCCCTCCTCGACGCCGTCGATGTTCGCCAGAGGGATGGCCCAGACGAGGGGCGCCTCATCACCGAGGGCGGCTATCGCCCTGAGGAAGCCATCCATCACCCAGGAGCCGGGTGTCTCGCCCGAATGTTGGCGTGCCATCAGATAAAGGCCTGGGCGTTGTCCACCTTCCTCGCCATAGCTATTACTCAGCCGGAGCAGGGGGCGCGCCGCTTGGCTCACGCCGATTGTGTCAGCCGTCCAGATAGCGTCCGTCTCGGTGACCAATGTGCGGACCTCGTGGAGGCCATAGGGGTAGCAATACGCGACGTCGATCGTGCGCTCGGGTACCCGGACGGACCAACTAACCGTCGATCGGCCATCGGGCAGTAGCTCCAGGCTACCCTTGGGCAGACGCCGCCAGTCACCATCGTCGAAGCGGATCACCGGGCGCATGGCTAGCGGATCATTACCGCCAAGCATATTGGCGCCGTGCTTGAGCGTCAGGCGGACGGTGCTGACGGTACTGCAGTCTGCTGTATTGCGGCCGTCGTCCTCTGTCCTGCTCTCTATAGGACCAGAACAGCATAGGCGGAAACAGAACCAGAGCGTCTCCGGTCCCCCGTGAGGATCGGGCGAGAAGCCGACCTCCAGCACGTCATCGCTGATGGTGAGGGTCAGATCACAGGCATTACCATAGGGAATCCGGGTATCGACCTCAAGCCTCATATCCGCCTCCTAACTTACGACATTGTAGCATCAGCGGCGGACCAGCACAAAGACATTGAAGCCCCGCCGAAGTCGCGTAAAATACCGCCATATAGGTCTCGAGGAGTCATATCGCTATGGATCACGAAGGTTACCAAGTTCGGCATCCGAAGAGTAGGGTGCGTCTCAGCCTGGCTGTCGGCGCCGGCACATTGCTCCTGATCCTGGGTGTGGCGTGTGCAGCCCCTCGCGCCCCTGAAACCCCAACACCCGCACCGAGCATCGAGATTGTTGTCGAGGACGCGTTGGGCCGGACGGTAACGCTTGACGGTCCGCCTCAGCGGATCGTCATCGCGGGCAAGGCCAACTTTATGCTCAACGACGCGATTTACGCCTTCCCTGAAGCCAAGGAGCGGGTCGTTGCCCTGACCCAGGCAAAACAGACGACGGCGCCATTCCTGTCTTTCCTGGACCCTAACTATGAGACCAAACTGAGTCTGACACTGGAGTCGACCGCAGAGCAGATCGCTGCTACCCGGCCCGATCTCGTCTTCCTCAAGCAGATGATGCAGGAGTCCGTCGGTAACGCGCTGGAGGAGGTGGGCATCCCCGTCGTTTATCTCTCACTCGAGACGCCCGAGCAGTACGAGCACGATATCGCGGTGCTGGGTCGGATCTTTGCGAACGTACAACGCGCCGATGAGATCCATGCGTTCTATCAGAGCCGGATGGACCGTATTTCAGAAGCCCTGGAAGGAACTGAGATAGCGGCGCACCCGTCTGCGCTCGTTCTGCAGACGACCACGGAGGGCGAGGCGATAGCCTTTGAGATACCTCCGGCGGGATTCATCCAGACCCGCATGGTTGAGCTGTCCGGCGGCGATCCGGTCTGGAGCCAGGCCGGCGCTGGCGGCTGGACGGTCGTCGGCCTTGAGCAGATCGCGGCCTGGAACCCCGACCGTATTTTCATCATCAGCTATTTCGGGAGCGTTGCCGACGTGATTGCGCGGCTCAACGCCGATCCGGCGTGGCAGGGGCTGACCGCTGTTCAGCAGGGACAGGTGTTTGGCTTTCCTGGAGATTTCTACAGTTGGGACCAACCCGACACGCGTTGGATCCTGGGCCTGACGTGGATGGCGACCAAGATGCACCCCGAGCAGTTCGCCGACGTCGATATGGGCCGCGAGATCCAGGAGTTTTACGGCGAGCTCTATGGGCTTGACGCAGCGACGGTGGAGGCCGAAGTACTGCCACTGTTGGTGGGTGATGTCACGCGCTGATAGCACAGGGGCGCACCAGGCGTGGCGCCTCCGCGACGTACGGCGAACTGTCTTGTTCGCCTCTGGGCGACGGGTCACATACCAACGGAGTGGGTATGCTGCGTCGGACGGCACCTTGTTTCGCGCGAATAGGAAGTTCTCCCGACGCTGTAGCCTATGACCGACACGCGACGCAGTTTCCTGATCCTGGGCACACTCCTGCTATTTCTGTTCCTGGTTTCCATTTTCCTGGGACGGTACCCCCAACCCTACTGGACCCCACCGCGACTTCTTTGGGAGGATCCGCTGGCGTACCAGTTAGTCCTCAACCTGCGGCTCCCGCGGATCATCGCGGCCTGTCTCCTTGGGATGGTGCTCTCCGTCGCGGGGTTTGTGCTACAGATGCTCTTCAGGAATCCGCTGGTCGAGCCGGGGTTTCTGGGCGTTTCGCAGGGGGCAGCCTTTGGCGCCGCACTGGGCATCATCGTGGTCGGGGCCTCTTCCTTAGCACTCCAGCTTATCGCGGCGTTCTTCGCGTTGCTCGGATTGGCTGTGTCAACGCTCCTGGCTCGTCGCATCCGCTACGGCGGATGGACGTTGCGCCTGATCCTTGCTGGCATTGCGGTCTCTGCGCTCTTTTCAGCAGGGGTGGGGCTACTCAAATACCTGGCCGACCCGTTGACGCAACTCCCGGAGCTCGTCTTCTGGCTGCTGGGCGCTCTCTGGGGAGTGACCTGGACCGAGACGCTCTCCATCCTGCCGGTGGCGACCGTAGCCCTGGTGGTTGCCTATCTTATGCGGTGGCGGCTCAACCTCTTGTCGCTAGATGATAGGATCGCGATATCTCTGGGGAGCGCACCTGCGCGTGAGCGTAGCCTGCTCCTGGTGGCGGTTGTGTCGGCGACGGCTGCCGTGGTCTCGGTCTCCGGCATTGTGGGGTGGATCGGGCTAATTGTGCCGCAGTTCGCTCGCCGGATCTTCGGCGCCGATGCGCAACGCGCACTCCCCGGGTCGATTCTGCTGGGAGGTATCTTCGCCTTGATCTGCGATGACATAGCACGGGTGGCCTTCGCGGGCGAGATCCCGCTTGGTATTCTCACCTCACTATTGGGAGCGGGGCTCTTTGCGCTGTTGATGGTGGCGCCAGTGCCCGCCAGACCTTCTCACAGTGCTGCTGCGCCCCACGAAGGTCACACGTCGTGAACCCGAACACGATCTCTCTCTCCGACATCGTGTTCGGTTACGAGCAGGATGGGCCCTCGGAAGCGAGGCGTTCGGGGTCGACGCATCGTCACCCCCTCTTTCAGAGACTCTCTATGGAAATCCCGGCGGCGACCATCACCGCAATCCTGGGTCCCAACGGCTCGGGGAAGACGACGCTGCTCCACCTGATCCTGGGAATTCTGGCGCCGGAGGGCGGCGTCGTGTTGCTCGCGCGGCGTCCACGTGAGACGTACAGCCGGCGGGAGATGGGGCAACTTGTCGGGCTTGTCTCGCAAAACGAATACGTCCCATTCAACTTCACCGTGCTTGAGTACATCGTATTGGGACGCGCGCCGCATCTCCAGTTGCTCCAGACGCCCGGTGAAGAGGACCTTGCCATCGCCGGGCGGATCCTGGAACAGATCGGATTGTCGCATCTACGGGATCGTTCAATCCAGTCCCTGAGTGGTGGAGAGCGCCAACTGGTGATGGTCGCCCGCGCACTGGCCCAGCATCCCCGCATTCTGCTCCTGGACGAGCCAACGTCGCACCTGGATCTGGGCAATCGAGAGCACGTACTCGCCATTCTCAGACAGCAGGCGGAGCAAGGGGTGACCGTGGTCTTCACCACCCACGAGCCCAACCAGGCGGCCGACGTCGCTGCGTTCGTCGTGCTGATGCGTGATGGACGGGTGCTTGAGGTCGGCCCTCCCGAGGAAGTGCTGACCTCTACATGGCTCACGAGAACCTATGGCGTGCTCGTAGAGGTGGTTGAGGTCAGAGGGCGCCGTGTCGTCGTGCCCGGTAACACGGTGGGTGACCGCCTGGATGTGCCCTAGCAGCCCCCGTTGTCCTGGTTCTGCTCCCAGATCCGCAACCCAAAGCGGCTGATGTAGATTGGGATGTTGCGGTAGAGCGTGTTCTCGGCCTCGATTGCCCGGATCATCTCGCGCTTGACATAAGAGAGCGCGGGGCAGAGCAGTGTGACCGAGCCTCCTTCACCCCCTGCGCCGTTGACCTTCCACCCGACAGCGCCGTACGCCTTAGCGATGTCGATCACGGCCTGCGCGTCCTGGCTGATAAGATCCGGATGGAGCCGTCCCTGCGCAGCGGTGTTCTCGGCCATGGCCGCGCCCAGGGCTGCCAGGTCGCCCGCATAGACAGCATCGCGAGACTTCTCAGCCGTGATCCGGAGGTCCTGTAGGCGCTTTGTCTCCGGTCCCTCGTTTTCCAGCTCCGCGATCACCTTCTCGTGCACCTGGGAGGAGACGTGGGACTTTCCGAGGTAGATCAGGACCAGCCGCCGCTCCAGCTCCCACCACGTGGTATTGGGTACGTAAATCTGCGACACGGATGCATAGGGGTACTGCGTCATCTCGATGTAGTTAATCCCACCGTAGGCGGAGCAGATCTGGTCCTGGATGCCCGACTGCTGCTTGAGCATATCGCTCTCCACGGAATGCGCCGTGAAGGCCACCTCGTGGGGGCTGAGCTGTCCCGGCGTCAGCCGATCGAGCGCACCGATCAGCGCCACGGTCACGGCCGCGGAGGTACCGGTCGAGCAGCCGCTGGGCGCTTCGGAGTAGATCGTGGCCTGGATCGCGAGGTCCTTGGGCACGCCCATTCGCTCGATGGAGGCCTCCAGCAGCGGGTGATGGTCCCATCCCGGCGTATCCGGATTGACGACAAACCGCTCTCCGTAGTTCTCGGCATAGAGGATGATCCGGTCCTCACCTGGCTCGTAAGGGTAGACCTCGATCTGCACCTCAACGTAGGGGTAGACGCCAATGTTGAAAATCTTGCCATGCTCGGCGAACCAAGTATCGGTCCATCCGCCGTTGTCACAGATGCGGATAGGCGCAACGCTGTTGATGACACGCAGCAGTCTTCGTTCTCTTCCGTTCACACACACCTCCCCTGAGATCTGGCCTCAGCCGGAATGGTGAGAAGCCACTATCCGGCAAGGTGCCACGGGCTATAATAACGCCGTATGGATCGCGATCAAGTGAGGTGCATCCTGCGATGATCACCGACTCATCCCCGA
>JAFGNI010000076.1 GCA_016927095.1 Anaerolineae bacterium
CACTGCCGTCATGCAGAGGATCCACCACAGGAAGTCACCGTAGGACTCGCCGCGGTACCACAGGACACCCTCGTAGCGGTTGGCGCCAAGGTAAGTCTGCACCTCCGGATGACCAATCGCGCGGCGCAACAGGCGATAGGGCACCCGGGTTGCGTCACCAGGCTCATCAAAGGCCCACGCCAGCCAGCCAGGGGATGTGAGCAGCATGCGCACCGTGTCCAGCACACGCTGGCGGGCCTCGGCAGCAACATCGAGCTCCGCCAGGGCCTCAACCAAGGGCTGGCGCAGAAGCCACGCGTCCAACCAATCCCGGCTGACCTCGGATGCGTGATCGGGGTCGACCACGCCACCCAACTTGTGCGTGAAGAGCCAACCTAGCAGCCCCCCCCACATCGCGTAGTCTGCGACGTCCCAATCCGCCAGCACGTAGGCAACCGCAGCCTTCAGCGCGCCGTCGGGCCGACCCGCCTGAGGCCGATCGACAAGGGCTCGCAGCGTGCCTGGCAACGTCAGAAGGTGTCGCAGTTGCGCGGTCACCGCGTCGGCAATCCGTTCGTCGAGGTCCCCATTCAGAGCCTCCGCCGGCGGCACGATCGCGCGCACACCGGCGAGGAGATCCAGCATCTTCCCCGCGACCTCGTCGAGCATCTTCGCGTCCACCGCGGCAGGGTCGGGGGCAGTATGTCCGACCAGCCACTTGAATGCCGGCGCGCTGACCAACATGCGCATAGGGGCCAGCACCGGTCCGTAGACAAACTCCCGCAGCGCCGCATCGATGCTGGGAACGCCGCGACCCTGAAGGTGCGCGGCGAGCTGCCCATAGTGGCGCTGCGCGTTGTCCTGGATCTCCCGGAAATCGACAAAGACGTGGGTCTGGTAGGCCCAGAGCTCAGCGTAGAGACCCTGCTCCGTGAGCTCCCGGCAGTTGCGGAGATACTCCAGATCGCCGATCGCGTCCCGGAAGAGCAGGTAGCGGTTGGGATCGCCAGAGATCCCAAGCGCGTTAGCCAGCGTACGCGTCACCAGCGATTTCTCGCCATCGGGCCCTTTCACGGCACAGGCTGCCGATGTCCGCACCCACCCGCGCGTATCGCCGTAGCGGTTGTGGTAGAGCACCAGCGCGCGCTCTTCGCCAACGCGATTGGAGTAGGCAAAGACATTCTCATCGACGGACCCGGATGCTGTGTAGAAGTCATAGAGATAGAACTCATCTACGCCGGCGAAGAGATAGCGCTTGTGCGCCAACGGGAATATCTGCTGCTCGTGGCGCGCGATGAGGCCCTCGTTCGGTCGCTCGTCCCAGTAAGCACGCCGGAACTCCATCCCGTACTTCTCGGCGAATCCCTGGATCTGCCCATGGCCGAACATCGGCAGTCCCGGCATCGTCACCATCATGGTACAGACACCGAAGTACTTGTCGCCGGTCCCAAACTGCTCGACAGCGGTCCGCTCGTCAGGGTTGTTCAGGAAGTTGACGTAGCGACGCAGGATCTCAGGATCGAACTCCAGGGTGTTCTTGATCACCAGCCGGTACTCGGCGTTCTTCTCATCCCGCAGCATATTCATGAAGGCGCTGTTGTAGACGCGGTGCATCCCCAACGTGCGGACGAAGTACCCCTCCATCATCCAGAAAGCCTCGGCCAGCAGCAAGGTGTCTGGGGCCTCCCGGGCGACGCGATCGACCACCTCCCGCCAGAACTCCTCGGGCATCCTCTGGTTGAATTCGTGTTTGCTCATCCCGTGCTCGGCGCGCGAGGGAATGTCGCCGCCCGTTCCCGGCTCCGGATACCACAGGCGCTGGTAGTGGCGCTTCGCCAGCGTCATCGCCGCATCGAACCGGATGATGGGCGACCGGCGGGCGACGGCCAAAATCGTCTGAATGACCGCCTCGCGCACCTCCGGGTTCAGGTAGTCCAGTTGGGCGGTGTCGTTCCACGGCATCTGCGTGCCGTCGTTGCCGTGGTAGATATACGAGGCATCCCCGGTCCAATGGTCGCGTCGCTGGAAGACCACCGCAGCGTCGGTCTTGTCGTAGTAGTGGTCTTCTAGGTAGACGCCGACGCGCTGATCGTCACAGAGATCGGGACCACTGAAGCTATAGGCGGGGAAGGGGCTGTAGTTGAGGCGCACGAACCAATCCGGATGATGCACCACCCAATCGGAGTCAATGCCCACGTGGTTGGGCACCATGTCACTAGCCATCCGGATGCCGCGGGCCCAAGACCGGGACTTCAGGCGCTCAAAGGCCGCGTCGCCTCCCAGATCATCGGCGATGCGATAGGCCTTGAGCGAGTACGCCGACGCGACCGCATCCGGATTGCCCATCATCTGTTTGATCCGCTTGGACGCCTCGCTCCGCTCCCACAGCCCAATCAGCCACAATGCCGTGAAACCGTAGCTGCGCAATCGATCCAGTTCCTCGTCGGGGATCTGGTCGAGCGTGCGTATCTCCCTACCGTGGGTCTTGGAGAGCTGATCGAGCCAGACGTAGACGTTCTTAGCCATCATCACGACCTCTGGCATCCAATCGCGGTCTGGGCTGAAGCGCTCGGGTTCGGCCTCCGCGCCTGCAAAGACAGGCACCTCGGCTGGGCCCGGCCCAAAACCAAAGAAAGCCTTGCTCTCCTCCTCCAGGAAATCAAGGCTGCTCAACAGACGGGTGAGATAGGCGCCCAGCAGCCCCCGCCACCGCCTGCGGATGAAGTTCAACTGCCCCAACCACGACTTGGGCGATGCCTTCGCCGGGCTGCGGAGCATCTCGTGGAGCTTCTCTCCTCCGGGTCCAAAGGACGGTTGGTCGGCGAGGAAGGCCTCCAACTGGTCCATCGCCGTCTGGTAGGTCGTCGTCTGGGTCAGGTTCTCATCATCGAAGAGCTCCAGGAACGGCTCCGCTGCCGGATTCTCATTGTGCAGCCATAGAAGGAAAAGCTCCTCCAGTACAGCTTCACGGTGGGGCTCGCCCGCCGTCTCAGCGCTCAGATACGCCGCAGCCGTCATCTCACCCCGGTGAACGGGCAGGGGCGGGAACTCCTGCACAAAGGCTAGAAGCACGTCATCCAGGGCCTCGGCCCCCACGTGCTCCGCAAGATAGGTGAGCGCTTCTCCCATCACCTGTGGGTTCCGCTGCCGGCGGTACTCGGCGATCACGTGGTGCAGGATCTCGTCCACCAGCCCCATCGCGTTGAGCTCGCTGGCGCGAACCGCCAGCTCGGGGTGCACGACGACATCGCGCCGCTCGTTAATGCGCTGCGCCAACTGCCGTGCAGCCCGGAAGTTGGCGAAAATCACATTGCCGTCTAGCGCAAAGAGCGTGTCATCCACATCATAGCGCGACCGGCTCTCACGGGAGATGTGGAACTCCCGGATCGCACCTTCAACGCTGCGGCGCGGCGTAGCTGTTCCTGGCATATCATCACCTTCCGGTTTCAGTAAGTTGGGGGAAATACCATCATCACGAAACCCAATACCATGCTCAGCAGGATCAGAACGGTGATCACCAGAAAGACGATTCGAGCAATGTTGTTCCGTTTTTTCATTATCTTGCCTCCTCTAGCAACAGGACAGGCCATCCATCGACAATCGAGGCGGTCGCCATCATGAGAGCGCACAATGTGTGTTGCCCACCCAGCCAGTGGCGACGCCATCATTATAACACAAGCCATTCCTACAGTCTTCCGTTGTAAGTCGGCCTGTCTAGGCCGACTCGACGGCGCAGCCGCCGCCATCTGCGGCGTCCCTCCGACGGTGTCGCGCGCCGTAGTCGCAGTCAAGGACCGCGTGTGACCAGAGACGCGGCTGCTCGTCGAGGCGTTCTTGCCCGCAGTCGGCGGGCCGGCAGACCGGCGAGGACAGGTGGACTTACATCACCCAGATGCGCACGCCCTGCGACAAAACGACGACCGGGACTGAGCATCGTCCCGGTCGTTTGGTCTCTGAACGCGCGCCCCCATGCAGGTCGCGTTACGGATAGACGCGGTTGATCGTCCTCGGATAGGGTATCGTCTCGCGGATATGCTCGATCCCGCAAATCCAGGCAACGGTGCGCTCGACACCGAGGCCAAAGCCGCTGTGGGGCACGCTGCCATACCGGCGCAGGTCGACGTACCACCGGAACGCATCCTCAGGAAGCTCATGCTCGCGGATCCGCTCTAGGAGCAGCTCAGGGTCGGAGATACGCTCACTGCCCCCGGTGATCTCCCCATACCCCTCCGGGGCGAGCAGATCGACGCTCTTGGAGACGTCGGGCCGGCCCGGCCAGGGTTCCATATAGAAGGTCTTGGCGATCGTCGGATACCCGTAGACAAAGACCGGCTTGTCGAAGAGCTGGGTCAGCTCCGTCTCATGCGGCGACCCGAAGTCGTCGCCCCAGTTGATCGCGAGCAACGCCTTGACCTCAGGGTCCTCGCTCGCCTCGCGGATCTCCGCCAGCTTGGCCAGCGCGTCGTCATAGGAGATGCGCGGGAAGGGCGGCACAATCCTCTCCAGAACCGAAAGATCGCGATCCAGCGAAAGCAATTCGTTCCGGCAGTCGCGGAGCACGCGCTGCACGATATACGAGATGAACTGCTCCTCCATTGCCATCAGCCCATCGAGATCGCAGAAGGCCATCTCCGGCTCCACCATCCAGAACTCGGTGAGGTGCCGGCGAGTCTTGGACTTCTCAGCGCGGAAGGTCGGCCCGAAGCAGTAGACCTTGCCGAAGGCGAAGATATCAGCCTCGTTGTAGAGCTGCCCACTCTGGGCCAGGTAGGCTGTGCCTTCGTCGAAGTACTCGGTCCCAAAGAGCGTCGTGGTCCCCTCGCAGGCTGCCGGGGTGAGAATCGGCGTATCGACCAGCGTGAAGCCGTTGTTGTCCAGCCACTCGCGGATCGCGCTGATGACCGTCGCGCGGATCCGCAGGATCGCCCATTGGCTGGGGACGCGGATCCAAAGATGGCGATGGTCCAGCAGGAAGTCCACACCGTGCTCCTTGAGCGCGATGGGATACTCCCCTTCCACGACCTGCAGGATCTCGAGCGCCGTGATACCGATCTCGTAGCCACCGGGCAGACCCGGCGCTCGCCGGTCCGCGCGAACCTTGCCGGTGATGCGGACCGAAGACTCCTGCGGGATGTGCGCGATCGTATCAAAGAGGGCATCGTCAAGGTCGCCCTGGAAAGCGACGCATTGCACGAACCCATAGCCGTCCCGCACCAGCAGGAAGACCAGCTTTCCTTTGTGCGTCCGGTTGTAGACCCAACCCTCAATGGTGACTTCCTGCTCTTCGTAATCAGCTATCTTCCGCGTCTGGATGACAGATGGCATCCTTTCCTCCTTGTGTCAACGTCTGTCTCTCTATCTTGGTGAGCGAGGCTCAGTCCAGGTTGGGTTCGGTCTGCGTCGGCCCGGGATTGGGGCCCTGCGATTGGTGCTTCTCCTGGGCACGCCGGCGAAAGCGCGTGAAGAAGAAGTAAGCTACGGCTAACCCGGCGACCACCATCACCACATGCTCGTAGCGGTCGATGATCTCCGACACCAGCGTCCACTGCGAGCCAAGTAGGCGACCGGCGAAGGCCAGCAGGAAGCTCCAGAGCGCGGTACCCACCGCCGTATAAGCGGTGAACCGGCCCACGTGCATGTTGGCCAGGCCCGCCGGCACGGAGATCAGGCTCCGCACAATGGGCACCATCCGCCCAAAGAAGATCACATATTCATCGTACTTATCGAACCACGAGAGCGCGACGTCGAAGTCCTGCTCCGACAACATGAACCACTTACCAAAACGCCGCAAGAGGTAGCGGACCCGGCTTTCATCAAACCACTTCCCCAGGCCATAGAAGAAGAAGGCACCCGCCACCGAGCCGATGGCGCCCACGATGGTCACACCCCAAAGCGTGAAGCCAGTCTCAGGATCCAGGGTGAGCCAGCCAGCCAACGGCAGGACAACCTCAGAGGGAATAGGGGGGAAGACGTTTTCCAGGAACATCACCAATCCGAGCCCAGGATACCCGACGGTGCTGATAATGTTGAGGGCCCAGGCATTGATCGCGTTCAAAAGCTCCGTTAAGTGCATACGGTCTCCGATATCTTCATAGTCACCCGGGATACGGGTGTTCACAGGCGCCCCCAGACAGGTACGTGCAGCATCTGCCACGTAGTAGCCGTGACGGTCTCCGGGGGCAGGTAAATCGCGGCTAACCTGCCATACCGCGGCGCCAAGAGGGCGCGAGAACCAGACGTTGATTATACCATGCTTCCCTGGCGAGCCCTCCGCAACACAAAGCAGATCAGCAGGCCAAGACATCGGATCAAAACCCCGATGTCTTGGCCTGCTGATCTGCCTGATGCGACGTATGAAGGACCGCGGAGAGAGCCTGCCTCAGGGCCTGTGTCAGGCTCTGAGGCTCAGAACGCTGTTCCCCACAACCTGCAGGAGGTCCGCTAGCTCTCTTTTAGCGAACCGACGGTTGAGGCCCCGACGTTGCCTACCTCTTCCTGGAGTTCCTTGACTTCCTCGATGCCATGGTTGACCCACGTATCCTCATCCCCGGTCAGTATCTGGAGCAGTTGCATGAATTCCCCGACGTGTTCCCGCTCCTCGTTGGCGACGTCGATCAGCACCTTTTTGGCAAGGGGATGGTCCGTGGCCTCGGCGTGGGCCATATAGAGATGGATGGCCTCGTGCTCAGCAGCGATGTTGAGACGGATGGCGCGGATCAGTTCCTGCTTCGTCAACTTCCGGTCGGGTACGACACCGCTGAAGGGATTGACAAAATCTGGCATGGCTGCCTCCTAGCAAAATCACAATGGGTATAACCTAATCAGAGTATAGCACAGCGTTAGGATCGCGAAACCGCGTACCGGTAGGCCGCGGCAGCGGTGTCAGCCAGGCGCTCCCAGCTGAACCGCCTGGTGACCTCGCGCTGCGCCGCCACACCCATCCGGGCCAGCTCCTCGCGATCTGCGAGTAAGGTCACCATTGCCTCAGCAAAGCCCGCGTCGTCGCCCGGACGGATCAGCATGCCGGTCTCGCTGTGCTCGATGACCTCAGCCAGCTGGCCCACAGCATCCGCGATGACGGGAATGCCTGCAGCCAGCAGGTCCATTAGCTTCATAGGGCACTTGGTGCGGTTGAGGAGCGTGTCGTCGAAGGGATAGATGGCCAGATCGGCTGCTGCGAAACAGGCGCTCAGCTTCTCCGCCGTCCCCCAGCCGGCGTAGACCAGGTCCGCATCGGGCACACGATAAGTCGCGGCGGCATCGTCATCCTCAGATCGGATCACCCGCCAACCGGCGCGGTGCGCCAACGCCAGCAGGCGGTCCTCCTCGTGATCGAACCCCCTGCCGACGACCAGAAACCTGGCCTCGTTACGGCGCTCCCTGACGGTGCGCATGACGCGCCAGAGACGGTCTAGATCGTACTCGAAAAACCGCGTGTAGAGCAGCACCGTGGGCCGTTCGTGGACCGCAGCGCCAGGCGCAGCCGGCATCGCGGCAACCCCGTTGGGCAGGTAGAAGACGCGCTCCGGAGGGCCCCCTAGCGACCACACCAGCGTCTGCAGCGCACGACTGGCGACGGTGACAGCATCGGCGTGTCTCAACCCCCAGCGCTCTTGCCATGTGAAGAACCGCCGCAGGAGCGGGCTGTAGTCCCCCCGGTCGTTCCACCCGCCGGGGCCCTCCCAATCGTCGGTGTCGACCACCACCGGCGCGTGCCGGACCAGGGCGAGATGGGCCAGTCCGGCATAGGCCTTGGGCTTGAAGGCATGGATCACATCAGGCTCGAGCGCGCGGGAGCGCCGGACGAGGGTCGCTGCCAGCCGCACCTGGAACCATCCCGGCACGCCGCGCGGCAGCGGGACATTCTCGATCCGCACGCCCTCCTCCTCCCAAGCGCGTCCGGCATCCTCGGGGTTCTGCCAAGGGGGAAGCACAACGGTGACGCGATGACCGCGGCGCACAAGGGCCTTGGCCAAGGGCAGCGCCCGAACGCGCATCGTCATGCGCGGGCGCAGCCCAAAGGGGCCGATCATCACCACGTGCTTCGGACCGTTCATAGGCGCACGGCTCAGGCGCGACCGGCCTCGAGCCGGAGGGCTACCGGGCGGAAGCTGCGCCTGTGAATAGGACAGACGCCAAGACACTCCAAAGCCTCGCGGTGTTGGCGGGTGCCATACCCCTTGTGCTGCGCGAAACCGTAGCCCGGATAGTCGCTCTCAGCCGTCTCAGCCATCCAGCGGTCGCGCACCACCTTGGCGACAATGCTCGCCGCAGCCACCGATAGCGAATGCGCGTCGGCGCGGGGGAAGGCCCGCTGTGGCAATGCGATCTCCGGCAGATGCAGGGCATCGAGAATCAACGCTTCGGGCGGGATGTCCAGCTTGGCCAGAGCGCGCCGCATCGCCAATCGTGTGGCAGGCACAATGCCCAAGGCATCAATCTCCTGAGCGGTCGCGGCTCCCACCCCCATCGTGGCCGCGGTCTCCTGTATCCGATCGAACAGCGCTTCCCGCCTCCGGGCACTGAGCTGCTTTGAGTCACGCACCTCCTGCAGCGCCTCGAGCACGGGCGCACATGGCGGAAGCACGACGGCAGCCGCGGTGACCGGACCGGCCCAGGGCCCGCGCCCGACCTCATCCAGACCCGCGACGGCGCGCATCCCCTGATCCCAGAAGCTTTGCTCAATCTCAACGGTAGGGATGATGCGGTCCATGTGTGATGTGCCCATCCGGCTCGGTTCCTTTCCCCTCAAAGAATCATTGTGCCACGAACCCTCTCGTTGCCAAATTGATGTTTGCGTTTGGGCGAACTCGTTTTATACTGGATTTAGACTTAGCGTTCGACAACCTGCGACGGTGTATGCCTGCCCGCCTCCACAGCGGTGCCGACAGCATAACAGGCGCAACCATAGATCCTCCACCCATAGGCACAATCCGGAGGCTGCGATGGAGTTCCTTGACGATCTACTAAATCAATCCGAGTCGCCAGAAGAAGAGGAAGGCCAGCAGACGAAGAAGATGCCGGACCGCAGGGCATCGTCTCCCGGTGAGCCACCGTCGCAGACGCCCCCGCCGTCCGGCGGCACCGGCGAAGAGGCGTGGGCAGACCTCTTGGAAGGCGTCGACTTCAGCGATACGGACGAGAACGGCGTTGAGAGGGATACGAGAGCCCGTCGCCGTCGCGAAGGCGCGCTGACAACAATCCAGAAACTGACCCTTGGCATACTCGGCTTGGTAGTGGTCGGGCTATGGGGCGTGATCATTGTGCTTGTCGTGCGCTCATTCGCCGGTCAGGGGCCGTCCTCCGCGGCGAGCGGTGATGCTCAAGTCACGGTCGTTTCCTACACAAACACCACGCCTGGTGCAGCCGATGAGGGCGCCCCTAGACCGACAGCCACACCCGACCTTGAGGAGGGCGTAGTCGCCTCATCGCCGACACCTACCCCTCGAGTCACGCCGAGCCCGACGCCGCCGATTGCCACCACCTATGACATCCAGATTCAGGAGAATCCTGACGACATCGAGCTCTACCTGCAGCGAGGGCGCCAGTATACCCAGCTGGGTGCCTATCAGGCAGCCCTTGCGGATTTCAGCCGCGCCCAAGAGCTTGACGACGAGCGGGCTGAAGCCTACGTCGGCGAAGGCTGGGCTAGCTTCTACAGCGGATTCTGGCAACGTGCGGAGGAGGCGTTCGGCACAGCCATCGCCTTTGACCAAGATATCGGCGAGGCACACTTCGGCCTGGGCCAGGTCACCTACTACCAGGGTCGCTACGAGGAAGCAGCCAGAGAGTTCGACTGGGCAGCGGAGATCGACCCGGCTAATGCGGAAGCGGAGGCATGGCTGGCTATCGCGTCGGCTAGGATGGACCTGGAGGATGAGGCATTCGGGGCCGTGTCGCGGGCCATCTCGCAGACCGAGGAGCTTGCCGTAGTCTACGTTGCCCAATCTTGGGCCCGCCGCATCGACGATCCCCCTGACATCGACGGCGCGCAGGCTGATCTGCTCTACGCACGGGAGCTGGAGCCCAACAGCTTCTTAACGCTGAACGCGCTTGCGCAGTTCTACGTCGATCACCGCCCAGAACGGCTCGCCGAAGCCGAACTCCTGGCTGCCTATGCGGAGGACTGGGCCACCAATGACGTGCAACGTGCCGTGGCCCTGCAGACGCTAGGCCAGGTCTACCTAGCCCAGGATCGCAAGGTGGACGCAGAGCGCGTGCTGATCCGCGCCATCGATCTCGTCTCCAGAGAGGGAGAGATTCTGCTAACCGGCTTGGAGGAAGACCTCAGCCGCGCCCGCCAATGAGGCGGGCACGTCGACGAAGCGAATCACAGCGCGGCGCCATCGTCTGATGGCGCCGCGTTTTTATGTGCTCTCTGACCCCAGCTGGCTAGAGACAGGCCGCGGCTTCACTCGGCACGCGCACCAGCCAGCGCTTCAGATACGATCCCGTGTAAGACGACGGATTCTCGGCGACGACCTCTGGGGGCCCTTCGGCAAGCAGCTCACCGCCGGCATCGCCCCCCTCGGGACCGAGGTCGATGATCCAATCGGAGACCTTGATGACATCTGGGTTGTGCTCGATCACAATCACGGTGTTCCCCGTGTTGGCCAACCGCTGCAGGACCTCGATCAGCTTGTCCACGTCCGCGGCATGCAGGCCAACCGTGGGCTCGTCCAGCAGATAGAGCGTGCGCCCGGTCGCCCGCTTTGAGAGCTCCCGTGCCAGCTTCACCCGCTGCGCCTCGCCCCCCGATAAGGTCGGTGCCGGTTGTCCCAAGCGGATGTAACCGAGGCCCACGTCGTAGAGCGTCTGGAGGCGCCGCGTGATGGCGGGGATGGAGGCGAAGAAGTCCAGCGCCTCGGTCACCGTCAAGTCGAGCACCTCGGCAATGTTGTGATCCTTGTAGCGCACCTGCAGGGTCTCGCGGTTGTACCGCTTGCCGTGGCAGACATCACAGGGCACGTAGACCTCGGGCAGGAACTGCATTTCGATGCGCAGTTCGCCTTGCCCCCCACACGCTTCACACCGTCCGCCCTTGACGTTGAAGGAAAACCGTCCCTTCTTGTAACCGCGGATCTTCGACTCCGGCAGCTTGGCGAAGATATCGCGAATCGGATCGAAAAGGCCAGTATAGGTCGCTGGGTTCGACCGTGGCGTGCGCCCAATCGGGGACTGGTCGATGTTGATCACCTTATCGATGTACTCATAACCCTCAATGGCGTCGCATTCGCCCGCAGGCTCTCGGGAGCTGTTGATCAGCTGCGCGAGGCGCTGGTAGAGCGTCTCCACCATCAGCGAGCTCTTCCCGGACCCAGAGACGCCGGTCACGCAGACAAAGAGCCCCAGCGGGATGCGAACGTCGATGTTCTTCAGATTGTGTTCGCGGGCGCCGCGGATGGTCAGCGCTTTGCCGTTGCCCTGACGCCGGTGCTCGGGTACCGGGATGCACTTGCGCCCCGAGAGATAGGCACCCGTGTGCGACGTCGGATGGTTCAAGATGACGTCCAGCGGTCCCTCGGCAACCACTTCGCCCCCATGCTCGCCCGCGCCCGGCCCGAGGTCCACGATCCAGTCCGCAGACCGGATCGTCTCCTCATCGTGCTCCACCACCAACACGGTGTTGCCCAGATCGCGCATCTCGTGCAGCGTCCGGATCAGCCGCGCCGTGTCCCGCTGATGCAGGCCGATGCTGGGCTCGTCAAGCACGTAAAGCACGCCGGTTAGGCGCGAGCCGACCTGGGTCGCCAGCCGGATGCGCTGCGCCTCGCCGCCGGAGAGCGTGCTCGCCGTGCGATCCATGCTTAAGTAGTCAAGGCCCACGTTGGTGAGGAAGGCCAACCGGTTGCGAATCTCCTTGAGAGCGCGCTCCGCAATAGCGTACTCCTTGCGCGTCAACAGCGGCATCTTGCCGCCGTTGGACGATACCTCCTCGCCGATCAAGAGGTCAATCCAACTCTGAAGCCGCGTGACGGGCCAGCTCGCTAATTCCTGGATCGGCTTCTCTGCAACGGTCACGGCCCGCGCCACGTCATTCAGGCGCGAACCGCCACAGGCCTTGCAGGGGGTCCGGCTCATCACCTCTTCGATTTTGCTGCGGATGTAATCCGATGAGGTCTCATCGTAGCGCCGCTGGAGACTGGGGATCACGCCCTCGAAACTGCGCAAGCCTGACCAGATACCCCGCGGCGTCTCATAGGAGACACGCACCCGCTCACGCCCCGTTCCGTAGAGCACGATGTGTTTCTGAGAGTCACTGAGTTCGTCCCAGGGTCGC
>JAFGNI010000077.1 GCA_016927095.1 Anaerolineae bacterium
CCCAGCCGTGGCGCGCGTTCCAGGCCAGGACAGGCACCAGCCCCAGGAGGCCCAGGCCAACGGCCCACCAGGTGGACGACTTCTTGAGTACGGAGCGGTGATCCAGCAGCGTAGCGCCTGCCAAGGCGATGGCCACGAGATAGGCGGTGTACTTGGTATTCACCATCAATGCCAGGCTGAGACCCAGAGCCAGCCCATCCCCCAGACGGTCGTCACGGTGACACACCAGTCGCCAATACGTGCCCAGGACAAGCAACAAGGACGCCAGGTGCAACGCATCGGTATAGAGCAATCTGGACGTGATCACGTAGGGGGCGCCAAAGGCCACGGCTGCAGCGCCCAGCAACCCGGTGCCCCGGCCCAACACCCATCGTCCCAGCCAGAATGTCAGCACGACGCAGAGCGTGCCCACCACCACGTTGAGCCACCTGACGCCGAACTCGCTGCCACCCGACAGGGATGAGCTCAGCCAGGCAAGAACGCCGGTGCCCGCAGGGTGATCGTAATAGGCCCAGTCCAGGTGTTGGCCCCATTGGTAGAAGTAGGCCTCATCACGGACCAGAGCCAGGTCACCGAGGCGAACCACGCGCAACCCCCAAGCCAGCAGCACCAACAGCAGCAACACCGCCTCCGGCCCGCCGAGGGAGCGCCGCCGCGCCCTAAGAGCAGGGAACATGGATCCACACACCGTTATCTGCGGGTAGGCGTTCGATATGGATCGTGTAGTCCAGCGTCGGGTCCGGTGGCTCTATATGAAGATCGATACCCGACCAGGACAAGGAATAGATCCCGGCCCAGTTGTACTGGTAATATCGCTCGCGACCAATGTACCTGGACTGAGGGACAGGCGTCTCGACGCAGAACCGGAGTCGCCTGCTGGGATCGATCCAGCAGCCGCACGCATCCCGCACGGGCTGCCAGATCCCGGGCACATCGGTCCAGATCTCGCCGGCGCCATCCTGATAGCGGGTGAATACCCGCGCCCCCTGCTCATTCATGATGAAGACTTCATCCCACCCAGGCTCCAGACCAGACAGGTCTACAGACACAAGAAGTTGGTTGTAGCTCGCAATGGTGTACGTGACCACCACCTGCCCCAAGCTAGCCACATCCCGGTATTTGCGTCTTAGGAACTGCACCGGATAATCTGCCACATCGATCTCATACGTCTTCACGAGCGCGGTCGCGGGGACGCCGTTCCCCAAAGTAACCTCGGCCTCCCTGGAGAGATAGGTCATCTCGCCATAGCGCACGATCGGCGCACCGAAGCCAAAGCCCTCCTCCACCCGCTCTCTGCCGTCAGCCACCAGCACCAGCCCCTTCTGCAGCTCGTCAATCTTGCCGGTATGGGGCCGGGCATCCTGGTAGGCACGCAGGGCGAGACCGTCGCCAAGGGACAGCGTGACCGGTTCCGGCGCAAGCCCGAGGACGTCATCGAGCCGCAGCAGCAAGAAGGGCTCGAACCGCTCTCGGATGGCGATGAGAGCGACCAGGATCGCCAGCAATCCCCCCATCCCCCGTGCCAGCCGGCGCTTCACGGCACCCACCCGGTGTTGCGCACATCGCGATGAAACATCGGCCAATCCGCCCGGCCCAGGGGCCCGACATCGCGCAGGAGATGGATGCCGTTGTCTGCACCCACCACGATATCGGCTCGCCCATCCCCCTCCAAATCACCCACCCAAGGCGAGGAGAAGACCGGTGCCCCGAGGTCTTTAGGGAACCCAGAGAGCGCGCTGCCATCCAGAGCCCACCCATACAGCCGTCCGTCCTTGCTGCCGGCCACCACGTCCAGCAGGTCATCGCCGTCCAGATCAACCAGAGCAGCAGAGCTGATGATCTGGTCCGCCACCCGAATCGGCCAACCGTCCACCGGGGTCCCGCGATCGTCCCAAAGGTACATCTGACCGTCCCACGACCCGACCGCGATCTCATAGCGCCCGTCACCGTCCATGTCCGCCACGGCCGGCGAGGCCTCGATCGAATGGATGTTGCCACCCGGTGGGTGGGGCGTCGGCGTTGGCCCAGGTGCGGGCCCCGCGGAACGCACCGGGAAACCCTCCCGCGCGCGACCATCCGTGCTAATGACGTGCAGATAACCCGCGTCATCGCCGAAGACCAGCCACTGGGAACCGTCGCCGTCCAAGTCCACCAGCGCGGGTGACGAGTCGCTGTCGAGCGCGAGCGCCTTGGGAAAGCCGGGCAGCGGCTTTCCTTCTATCAACCAGGCGCTGATCCAGCCTTCGGAGGGATCGCCGGGCGTCAGCGAGGTCATCGCGATGACCTTCCCATCGGACGCTGCGGTGGCGTCGGCCCAGCCGTCCATCTCCTGTGGCCAGCCGGGCACAGGCCTGCCGGCGAAGTCCAGAAGGTGTAGGGCCTCGAGGCCGCCCACCGCAATGGTGCCCGCGTCGATGATAACCGGTGAGGACCACAGCTCGTAGCCCAGATCCACCGGGAAGCCGGGCAACGCGGTGCCGTCGACCTGCCAGGCGAACAGGTGACCGGACTCGGCGGTCACGAGGATATCAGCGCGCCCGTCCCCTTGCACGTCGGCCAGGGCAGGTGAAGCGAAGAAACCCTTGCGGCTGTAGTAGGGCCAACCCGGCAGATCCTGCAAAGCCGCATCCAAAACGTAGAAGTAGCCATCCCACGACCCCACAGCGATCTCCAGCACGCCATCGCTGTCGAAATCCCACGCCACCGGTGATGAGATCACGGGCGCCGACGTCGCCCGGAAGAGATGCTGCGAACTCAGTTCCTGCGGCTCGCGGGCAGGACGCCCGCAGCCCCAAAGCGCGACAAGCACGATGAGCAACACCGGACCCAGCACGCCCGCGGCGAACCATCGACGTATCAGATGTAGCGGCGAACCGCCCAAAGGCGGATGACGTAAGGCGCGCTGTCTAGGCACCGGCACGGGAGAACAGCTCCAGCATCCGGACCAAGACACGGTCCCGCCAGAGGGCTACCGTCGTCCGCAGTCGGGAGGCGCCGGGAGCGGAGAAGCCCGATCGCAGCCGCGCGTCCTCCCATTCATGGTGGAACCAGCGGATGACGCGGCGGTAGAAAGCCGTGCTATAGGCACCCCGCTGGAAAAGGAGCCGGTTCTCCGCAGTGTAATCCCAGTCGGGCATGTCCAGGGCCGCATCCGGGAGCTGATCTCTCACCTGCTCGAAGAAGGCGGTGCCGGGAAGTGGATAGGCGATCGTCGTGCTGAAGTCATCGGGCCGTGTCTGGCGCAGGAGGGAGACCGAGGCCTGGATGTCATCCCAAGTCTCCCCAGGATACCCCACCATCATGTAGAAGTAGGTCTCAATGCCCGCATCGCGACAGATGCGCGCCGCACGATGGATCTGTTCGACTTTTATGCCTTTCGTCATCGCATCGAGCACCTTCTGCGAGCCGGACTCGGCGCCAAAGGCGATGCGACGGCAACCCACCGCTTTCAGAAGCCTGATCACCTCTTCGTCCACAAGATCCACGCGAGATAGACACTCAAAGGGAATCACGGCGTCCTTTGCTAGCACCTCATCATGCCACTTACGGACCCAGGCCTTGTCGATGCCCATCGCATCGTCGACAATGCGCAGGAAGTCCGGCTTGTGAACGACCTTGATGTGACGCATCTCCTCTGCCACGGACTCCGGGGACCTAGGCCGGAAACTGCGCCCGAAGACGGCCTTCTGGCACCAGGCGCAACTGAAGGGACAGCCACGAGTCGCAATGATGGACATGGCGAAGTGACCGTGATGGCGACGCCAAGCCTCCCGATAGGGCGCATAGTCCACAAGGTCCCTAGCCGGAAAAGGTATGGCGTCCACGTCGCGGATCAGGGGGCGGCGTCCCGTCTCGGTTGGCGCACCGGCACCATCCCTGTAGGCGATTCCCTGGATGCCCGCCAGCTGCTCTGGCGTCCAGCCGTCGCGCAGGGCAGCAAGCAGCGCTAGCATCGTCTCCTCTGATTCGCCGACTGTGACAACGTCGACGACGTGGCGGTCGGCCACCTGATGATTGAGGTAGGTAATAGGACGCGACGTAGGGTCGGCGCCGCCCATGACAACCAGGGCGCCGCTGGACTTCGCGATGGTTGCCAGCCGGAAGGCAGCTTGGCGCACAGTGGCCAATACGCCAAAGCCCACAACCTTGGGACGGTGCATTTCTAGAGCAGCAGCGAAGTCATGATCCCCAGAGGCGAACATCCCATCGAAGATCGCGACATCGTAGCCCGCCTCCCGGGCAGCCGCAGCCACATAGAGAATGCCTAGCGGGAAATAGGGCGTCATCAGCCCCGACTCTACGGGATCATCTTTCAAAAATAGCGGATTCACCAACAGCAGATCAACCATATAGCGACTCCTAGCGATTTATGAGGTTAGGCTGTGGTAGTGCCGTGCCCACAGTCCCAGAACAACCCAGGTCACGAGGGCGCCCTGCTGTGAACTCCAGGGATAGGCCTCGACCCACCCGACGGCGAACAACGACACCGGCACCGCTGTGAGGGCCGCTAGCCAGCCGTCGACCGCCACCCTTCTTGGAGACACCAGGATCGCCCCCAACGGTGCCAGCATCACCACTACCCAGACCAGGCTTCCCAGGGGGCCCAACTCCGCAGCGACTAACAAAGGCACCCGATGGACCGGCTGGAAAATCGGATAGTCGGCGATCGCTTGAGGTGCCATCTGGTAGAGCGCCGTTGAGAACCCACCAGCTCCCACCCCCAGCCACGGTCGGAGCTGGCGCAGCGCCCTGGCACCCGCAATCAGCGTCTCGCGCTCGTCCACGGAGCGCACCTCGCCGCCCTGGTAGGTGAGGCCCAATCGGGGGCGGAGCAGCTCCCATTGCGTCACCACGAAGACCGCCCCGACCGCCACCACGATGACCATCAGGGGCATCAGCGATCGAGCAATCTCGGACCAGGTCATGCGTGGCGAACGAGCCAGGAGCGCCACGATCGTAGCGCCGCCGGCCATAGCAGCCAGCCAAGCGCCCCGGGAGAAAGTCATTAGGAGCGTGGCAGTGCCCAACGCAAAGGCGGCGACCACGGCACCGAAGCTGAAGGCGCGCAGCGTTCGCGACCGCTGCACCGCAAGGCCCACCAAAAGCAACAGCA
>JAFGNI010000078.1 GCA_016927095.1 Anaerolineae bacterium
GCCTCCATTTCCTCAGCCACAGCCTCCTCGGTGATGCCCGCCATCCACAAGCCGAGACCCTCCTCGGTGGCCAGATGGGCATCGATCTCACCCATGATCCGGCCTTCGTAGAGCACGACAATCCGGTCGCTGAGTGACATGACTTCCTCCAGCTCCGCCGACACCAGGAGCACGGCGGTTCCCTGATCGCGTGCCTCCACGATGCGCCGGTGCATGAACTCAATGGACCCGATGTCCAGCCCCCGGGTGGGCTGCGCCACGATGAGCAGGGCCGGGCGCGCGCTGATCTCACGCGCCAGGACGACTTTCTGCAGATTGCCGCCGGACAGCGTGAAGGCGGGCACGTCCTTGCCCGTGGTCCTTACGCCAAACGTCTTAATCATCTCATTTGCATAGGTGCCGATCGCCTGCGGGTCCAGAATCGGGCCGCGCGACATCGGGGGTCGATAGTAGTTCGACACAATCAGGTTGTCCTCCACCGTGGCGGCAAGCGCCACGCCGCGGACATAGCGATCCTCCGGGACACACGACACGCCTGCCTCGCGGCGCGCGCGCACACTCAGGTGCTCGATCTCTTGCCCGTTGACCAGGACCCGACCCCCGATCGCTGGACGGAGCCCAACAATCGCTTCGACCAACTCGGTCTGCCCGTTGCCCTGGACCCCCGCGATACCCAGGATCTCGCCGGCACGGACCTCCAGCGAGACACCGCGCACCGCCCTCAGGCTGCGGTCATCGAGCACCTTCAGGTCCTCCACAGTCAGTACCGGGACACCCGGGTGCGCCGTAGCCTTGGATACCCGCAGCAACACCTCGCGACCCACCATCATGCGTGCCAGCGCCGCCGAGTTCGTGTCCTTGGTGTTTTGGGTCCCGACCATCTTGCCGTCGCGCATCACGGTGACCCGGTCCGAGATCTCCAGCACCTCGCGAAGCTTGTGCGTGATAAAGATGACGGTCTTGCCCTTCGCGACCAACGAGCGAATAACCGCAAATAAGTCATCGGTCTCCTGCGGGGTCAGCACCGCCGTCGGCTCGTCAAGGATCAGAATGTCGGCACTCCGGTACAGTGCCTTCAGGATCTCGACGCGCTGCTGAACGCCCACCGGCAGGTCCTGGACGCGTGCGTGCGCATCGACCTGAAGCCCAAAACGCTTGGCGATCTCAGTGACGCTGTCGTGCGTAGCCTGACGGTCGACGAAGATGCCCTTGTGCGGCTCCGTCCCCAGGGTGATGTTCTCCGCCACGGTGAAAGAGGGCACCAGTTTGAAACTCTGATGGACCATACCGATGCCGCGCGCGATGGCATCGTGATTGCTGCGAATGCTGACGACCTCTCCGCGGATCTTGATCGTGCCTGCATCGGGATGATAGAGGCCATACAGCACGTTCATCAGGGTCGACTTACCGGCACCGTTCTCGCCAACGAGCGCGTGGATCTCGCCTTCCACGACGGTGAAATCCACATCATCGTTCGCGACGACGCCAGGGAATGCCTTGCGAATGCCAATCATCTCAACGGCTGCTGCGTTGCTACGCACGGCTGCTGTCACGTTAGTTGCCTCCTGACCACGCTACAGAAAGGGGCAGACAACCGGCAACAACCGCCTGCCTGCCCCTACTGGTCACAGTGAAGGGTACCTAGTCCATGCCACCCGCTGGCGCCGGGTTGGAGCAGGAGAACACCTCCATGCTGTCAACCACGCACATCTCACCGGCCTTGATCTTCTCCACAGCGGCCTCGACCGCCGGAATGACCTCGTCCTCCAACTGCGCGGCCATATCGGCCGGGCCGTTGTCCTGGAATTCGGTGTCGATGTCATACAGATGGCACATGCCGACGCCACCCTCGGCAAGGCCAAAGACCTGCGTGCCACCCTCCAGGGTGCCCTCGGTCAACGACTTGATAGCCCCAAAGACCGCCAGGTCGACGCGCTTCATCATCGAGGCGATGACACTACCCGGCTGGATGTAGCACTGATCGGAGTCCACCCCGATGGAGTAAAGACCCCGCTCGGCGGAGGCCGCAATCACGCCCTCACCGCTCTTGCCGGCTGCCGCATAGATGATATCGGCGCCTTCCTCATACTGCGTCAGCGCCAGCTCCTTGCCCTTGGTCGGGTCGTTGAAGGCGCCCACCCAACCGCTCACAACCTCGATGTTGGGATCGACGTACTTGACGCCCTGAATATAGCCCGCCTCGAACCGGCGCAGCAGCGGTACATCCATGCCACCGATGTAGCCAACCTTCCCCGTCTTGGTCATCATAGCTGCAGCCATACCGACGGTGAAGGAGCCCTCATCCTCGCGGAAGGTCAGACCCGTGCCGTTAGGTGCATCGGGCAGAGTCGAGTCCACAATCGCGAAATGGATGTCGGGATACTCAAGGGCGATCTCCGTCGTCCAGTCAGCCGAGCCGTAACCCACCGTGATGATCAGATCATAGCCCTCTTCGGCCATGGCCCGCGCAGCCAACTGCTGCTCACCCACATCGGCGTTCTCGATGATCTTGGTCTCAACGTTATCAAACTCCTCGTTGGCCATCGCGATCCCGGCGGCTGCAGAGTCAAGGAACGACCGGTCACCCAGCAGGCCGATGACCAGCGCAACCTTATACGTATCGCTAGAGCCGCCGCCACTAGCGCCACCACAGCCGGCTAGCACCGCCAGCAAGATCGACCCGGCTACCACGACACCAAGCATTCGACGCAACATTTCTCTCTCCTTATGATGGATCTTCTGACACAATCCGGGGCGCGGAAACAAACCTGCATATCATCTGGATAGACATCACCTCCTTCGCCGCAAATTGGCTGCCCACCGATAAGTTCTCGTCCGATGCCACGCCGAGGATGCCTGGCACTAGCCCGCAAGCGGCTCGGAGAGCCGAACGGCCTCAAGCTCCTCGACCAGGGACTGCTGCTTGCTGACACGCAGATGATGGACCATGGCTCTGCCCGCGGCCTCAGCGTCACCGGCCTTGATGGCATCCACAATCTCCCGGTGACCACACTCAGCCACCCGCCCCACGGCGAAATGCATACGTCGATCGCTCAAGAAGCCGCGGTACGCATCGTGAAAGAGGCGCATCAGTTCCTGCAGGGTCGAGTTGCCGCTCATGTCCGCGATGGTCGC
>JAFGNI010000536.1 GCA_016927095.1 Anaerolineae bacterium
AGCAGCGTTCCTTCGGCGCTTTCGGCGGTGGTAACCGAGACCGGGGAGCGGGGCGAGCGTACGCTTCAGTTCTCCGAACCGGTCGAGGGCTACTTTGAGGTCTTGGGCCATACGCCCTTGCCCCCCTACATACACACGCCGCTCCACGATCCCGACCGCTACCAGACCATCTACGCGCGCACGCCCGGAAGCGCGGCTGCACCGACGGCAGGCCTCCACTTCACGCCTGACCTGCTCTTGGCCCTGAGAGGTGCTGGGGTCAGACTGGCCTACGTGACCCTCCACGTCGGACTGGATACCTTTCGCCCGATCACTGAGTCCAGCGTGGAGGAACACCAGATCCATCGCGAATGGTGCCGTGTCGATACTGCGACGGTCGAGCAGATCAACCGTAGCAAAGTGATGGGTGGACGCGCCGTCGCCGTGGGCACGACCAGCGTAAGGGTACTGGAGACAGCCGCCCGCTACGGCTTGCTGCAGACACCCACTGACGGCGGTGCCGACGATGCGCCCGGCGCCACATGCCCCTGGCGCCCCCTCTCCCCATTCGAGGGCTTCACCGACCTCTACATTACACCGGGATTCAGGTTCCGCGTCGTCGATGCGCTCATCACGAACTTCCACCTGCCCCGCAGCTCGTTGCTTGCGATGGTGATGGCCTTCGCGGGCCAGGACCTCATTCGCGACACCTATCAGGAAGCCATCAGCGAGCGGTACCGCTTCTTCTCCTTCGGCGACGCTATGCTGATCCTGTGAACAGAGGAGACCTCGAGATGGGCACAGTCGCGGTGCAGGGCGGCTTCGGACGCGCTTTCTGGAAACGCCTGGCAGCTCTGGTTCGGACGACGACCATCGAGATCGACCGTCCCAGGGGGACGCACCATCCTCGCTATCCAACCGCAATCTATCCTCTGGACTATGGCTACCTGTTTGGGACAGCCGGAGGGGATGGAGCGGCCGTCGATGTCTGGATTGGGAGCAACCCATCCAGAGGTATAACCGGCATCGTGTGCACCATCGACAGTGATCTGCGCGACGCCGAGATCAAGGTACTGCTTGGCTGCACGCCCGATGAGATGCGGACCGTTCTCGATTTCCACAACCAGGGCAGCCAGAGTGCGCTGCTGCTCCGACCTGAAGACGAGGAAGGATCCTGACGATGGAGACGTACCGCGAGCTGGTGGGCAACACGCACGTGCACTCCGTCTATTCCGACGGGTCCGGCACATATCGGGAGATCGGCGCGGCAGCAGCAGCCGCCAAACTCAACTTCATCATCGTCACCGATCATAACATCAGGCCGACAGGACTTGAGGGTTACCATGATCAGACGCTTGTTCTGTCCGGCGAGGAGTTGCACAACGTGCGCAGCCAACCGCAGCGCAACCACCTGCTCGCTTATGGAGCCGAGAAGGACATGGCCCCTTATACCTTCGGCAACACACAAACCCTCATCCGGGCCAGCCGCGAGCGCAATGGCATCTGCTACATCGCCCATCCCATCGAGCGCCGCAGCCCGATCCGACCTGAGCTTGCCGCTATCCCCTGGACGGACTGGCCGCCGGAGGGGGTGCACGGCATGGAGATCTGGAATTATATGTCGGAGTTCAAGGGACTCCTCTGGGGCTGGCCTGCTGCCCTGATCTACGCGCTGAACCCCGAATGGGGCGTGCGCGGCCCGTACCGGGCGACTCTGCGCCTCTGGGATGAGCTTCTAGGCCAGGGCTACAAACTTGCTGCCCTCGGCGGCGCTGATGCACACGCCTCCACCTACACGCTCGGCCCGCTGAAGCGCCGCGTTTTTCCCTATGACTACCTGTTCCGCTGCGTCAACACCCACATACTCGCCCGCGCCCCACTCTCCGGCGATGTCGAGGACGACAAGATCTTGATCTACGAGGCGCTTCGCGCCGGGCGTACGTGGGTCGGATATGACCTCCCCTTCTCCACGCGTGGCTTTCGCTGCCAGGCAAGAAGCGGGTCGGCTACGGCTGTACCCGGTGAGGAGCTCCGCCGGCTCGGAGCGATCAACATCAACGTCACGCTCCCGGCCCCCGGCGAGATCCACCTTCTCCGCGACGGACGTCGCATCCTGACAACCAACGGCACGGCGATGGCCTATACCTCAATCGAGCCCGGCATCTACCGTGTTGAGGTCTATCGGCGTTTCCGTGGTCAGCGCGTCGGCTGGATCTTCACCAGCCCGATCTACGCGCTCTAGATGCCCAGACATGCATCGAGGCCGACTCTCGTCGGCCTCGTCTGCTCGTGCGTCTGTTACTACACCAGAGATGCGCCAGGTCCCTTTGAGAAGAATGCTGCATTGATGTCTACGTACTTCTCGTACTCGCTCGGTAGATCCATATCGGCGAAGATCGCCTCGTTCGGACACTCAGCCGCGCAAGCGCCGCAATCAATGCAGGTCTCCGGGTTGATGTAATAGATCGGCCAGTCGCTGTCACCGTCCACGAAATGAATGGAATCCGTTGGGCATACATCGACACATAGACCGGCGCGCTCACACAACGCAGTAATCACATAAGCCATGGGGTTGCCTCCTATAGTATGGGTGTCAGAAGTCGAATGCTCATGTAGATGAGACTGCTCCCATTCTACCTCAGTGCAAG
>JAFGNI010000537.1 GCA_016927095.1 Anaerolineae bacterium
ACAGCGACTATGCCTATGTCGGCGCTCTGCCAGACGTCTTGATGGTCGACCTCGGCTGCAGCGATCTCAAATCGTCGCCGCAGTTGGTGGAGCAGCGGTTTGACAACGCTACGCTTCTCCTTGAGCGAGGTCACACCTGGCAGATAGAGGTGAAGGGTACACGCGCCAATAATCATGCGACTCGGCTGCCTCGGGGGACTATGAGTCTTTTGCACAGACGCCGGGAACTGGTTTCCTCCTAGGGGCCACAGACTCAGCGCCCGGCGTGATCCACGCCGACATCAACAGACGCTGACGTCGGCCAACTCGGGGTGTGGTCTAGGCGTTCTCGTCTTCCGACGCCTCGGAGGTTTCTTCAGCCTCTTCCTCGCGCTCCTTTTCAGGTGCGACGCCTTCCTTGAAGCCGCGAATGCCCTTGCCCAGCTCCGATCCGATCTTGCCAATTCGTCCAGGGCCGAAGATCAGGATCGCGATCACCAGAATCAGGATCAACTCGGGGACACCCAGGTTGCGAAACAGCATTTCTTCCTCCTAGAGCATGGATTCGTAAGGTGTGCAGATCATACTGGTTTACGGGATAAAATCAAGTCCGAACGGCCCGGAATGGGTTGTGTTAGGCCAATCGCCGCGCTGATGGTACAATGCCACCTGTGAGATCTTCTCCGTGCCGGTGTGTGTTTCGACGCGCCCTTGCATAACTCTAGCGGAGGCCCTGCTCGTGCTTGAGATTGCCAAGATGCTGACGGACGAATATCGTGAGTTGCTGGACCAGTGTGTGCATTGCGGTCTCTGCCTTGAAGCGTGCCCAACCTATGCGGTCTTCGGGACCGAAATGGATGGGCCCAGGGGGCGGATCGCTCTGATGCGGGCGGCGGTTGACGGCAAGATCAGCCGCGAGGCGTTTCTGAAGACCTTCTCCGAGCACATCACGCTCTGCTTGGAGTGCCGGGCCTGTGAATCGGCGTGTCCGTCGGGGGTGCAGTATGGCAAGCTGATCGAGGGTGCCCGGATCGCCCTCGAGGAGCTGCGGGAGCCCGGCATCGCCGAGCGCTTCATCCGGTGGTTGGGGATGGCGCAACTGATGCCGCACGTGGGACAGATGAAGATGGTCGCACGGTTGATGTGGCTCTATGAGGTTCTCGGCCTCCAATGGCTGGTCCGGACCTTGAACGTGCTGCCGAAGCCGCTCAACGCAATGGAGGGCATTTTGCCTCCTATCTCGGTGCGCTATACCGACTACAGCGCGCCGGCCCCGGCGATGGGCGAGAAACGGGGCACTGTGGCTTTCTTCTACGGATGCATTCAGGAAGCCTTCCTCGGTGCGATCAACGCGGCGACGATTCGCGTGCTGCAGCGCAACGGCTACGAAGTGCATTTCCCACAGTCGCAGACGTGTTGTGGTGCGGCGCAGTGGCATACCGGCGATGAGGCGTTAGCGCAGGATCTCGCGCGCCAGAACATTGAGGCCTTTGCATCCTACGACGTGATCGTCAACAATGCCGGGGGCTGTGGCCTGACGCTCAAGGAGTACCCCGATCTGCTTAGACACGATCCCGCGTATGCAGAGCGAGCGAAGGCTTTTGCCGAGAAAGTCTGTGATTTCAGCAGCTTTGTCTATGCGCATCTTCACGTGCCGCCCACGGGGTCGCTGGGCGTGCGCGCGACGTATTCAGATTCCTGTCATCTGCGGCACGGGCAGGGCATCATCGACGAGCCTCGGGCGCTCCTGGCGAGCATCCCGGGCGTGACGTTGGTGGAGGTGCAGCATCCGGAGCGCTGTTGTGGCAGCGCCGGTATCTACAACATCGTGCAGAGCGAGACCGCCAGCGCGGTTCTGGATGCCAAGATGGAGGACATTGCCGCGACCGGTGCCGACGTGGTGGTCACGAGCAACACGGGGTGTCACATGCAGCTCGTCGCGGGCGTTCGCCGCGCGCGCCTGAACGCCAAGGTCCTGCACATCGCGGAGATGCTGGATCTCTCCTACATGGTGGCGGAGCGAGGCAACGGCAAGCTGCCGGAGCGGCTGGCGGCGCCGGTGCGGCATCCCCAACCGCTCTTTGGCCAGCCGAAGTTACCCGATCGATGGTTGGCCTGGCAAGCTAGGCGGCTCAAGCATGAGGATGACACGCCGCTGAACCCCCTAAAGGCGCAGTTGACTTTGGGCCAGGTGATTGACAACCCGGTGGAGCTGCTTACCTACAACGTCGATGGCGGCTTGGATCGCGGGACGCCTGTCGGTGTTGTCTTCCCCTATGGCCCACAGGATGTCGGGAAGATCGTGAGGTGGGCTGCTGACGAGAGCGTGCCGGTGATTGCCCGAGGGTCGGGCACGGGGCTTGCCGGTGGCGCGGTTGCGTTGCGGGAAGGGCTGTTGCTACAGTTCTCCCATATGAAGGACCTGGTTGACCTAGATGTCGCCGGGCGCAGCGCCGTGGTGCAGCCGGGCATCATCAACCTGACCCTCGATGAGATCGCTAAAGGGGAGGGTCTCTACTTCCCGCCTGATCCCGCGAGCGGCCGGGCGGCGACGGTGGGCGGCAACATTGCAGCTAATGCCGGCGGACCGCACTGCTTCAAGTACGGCGTCACCACCAACTACGTGACCGGGCTGGAGGTCGTCCTGGCGGATGGTCGCGTCGTGCGGCTGGGGGGACGCGCCCTGGATTACCCCACGGTGGATCTCGTGGGGCTGATGACAGGTGCGGAGGGGACGTTGGGGGTGATCACCGAGGCCAGTGTGCGGCTGATTGCCAACCCACCGGCTGTGAAGACGCTCCTTGCGGCTTTCCCATCGGTGGCGCAGGCGGGTGAAGCAGTGTCCGCGGTCATCGCAGCCGGCCTTGTCCCCGCCACGATGGAGATGATGGGCCAACGGATGATGCGCATCGTTGAGGAGTACAATCATCCTGGGTTACCTGTGGATGCCGGCGCTGTGCTGATTGTCGACGTCGACGGCTATCCGGAGAGTGTCGGCCCGCAGATCGAGGAGGTGGCGGAGGTCTTGCGCGAGCATGGTGCCTCCGAGCTCCGCGTCGCAGCCTCGGAGGATGAGCGGACCCAGATCTGGTTTGCGCGCAAGAGCGCCGCAGGGTCACTGGCGCGTGTGGCACCCGACACCTATATCATGGACGGCACAGTGCCGCGTAGCAAGCTTGCCGAGACGCTGCGAGAGGTGATCCGGATCGGTGAGGACCTAGAGCTGGATGTGGTCTTCTTGCTGCACGCCGGCGATGGCAACCTGCATCCGATGGCGCTCGTCTACGATCCACAGAACGAGGCATTCCTGGCACGCCTGCATGAGGGTGGGCGGCGGATGTCCGAGCTCTTCGTCCGGCTGGGGGGGACTATCACCGGTGAGCACGGCGTCGGCATAGAGAAACGGGAGTTCATGCGGTTGATGTACAGCGATGAGGAACTCTCGGCGATGCACGAGATCAAGGAGATCTTCGATGCCGGTGAGCTCCTCAACCCGGACAAGGTCTTCCCCAGGGCCGAACCGCTGCGCGTCTGCGTCCCGCCGTTGGAAGGCGCCAGACCCGTGGATCTGGGGTCGCCGGTGGTCGCACCCGACAGCGTGGCGGCCACGTCCTACGTCGTGTGCGGCTCGGCGGCGGCAGGACGGTCCATCTTGGTCCGCGGGGGCGGGACCAAGTCATCGCTCTTTGCAGAAGCCGACGTGACCCTTAGCACAGAGAACCTCGCCGGGATCCAGACGTATGCGCGCGACGATCTGTACATCAAGGCCGGTGCCGGCACCCGGCTGGACGCCCTACAGGCGGCGCTTGCCGATGACGGCATGTGGGTGCCGACGGTATCCCCGTGGCAGGAGGCCACCGTGGGCGGCATTGTGGCCAGTGGATTCAACGCGCCGTTGCGGATGAAGTACGGTGGTGTCCGCGACCTCGTCCTGGCGATGACGACGGTCCTGCCTGATGGTCGCATCATCCAAGTGGGGCGCCCTGTGGTGAAGAACGTCGCGGGCTATGACCTGGGCAAGCTCTTTGTCGGGTCCTATGGGACGCTTGGCATGATCACCGATGTGACCCTCAAGCTGAGCGCTCGACCTCGGGCTGTCCAAACTGTGGCCATCCCGGTGCCCTCAGTCGCACAGGGTCTCGCCTGGGGCACACAGCTTCTTAAGCACGCGTTGGTTGCTTCTGCTGTCATGCTCTGTGAGGGCCGGGATGTCCCCGGCGTGCAGCAGGGATGGGCGTTGGTCTACACTGCCGAGGGCCTGCTGGCGGATGTGCACTCTGAGCTTGCCGCGGTCCGGACGCTGGTCTCCAGGCTCGGCGCCCCTGACGTGGTCGATGTCGATGTGGCGGGCAGTGATCTTTGGGCTCGGTGGCTTGCGCAGCCGCCTGCTGCGGACGCACACCTGGTCCGGGTCGGTGTGCCGCCCAAGGATCTCACCGAACTTGCCAGCGCGTTGGCCCCTGACCTGGCTGGTACAGCCCTCGTTGTGGACGTGGCGAATGGGCATCTATTTGCCCGTGGGCGGTTTGCCGTGGATCGCGTGCGTCGGGCCGCACAGGAACGCGGCGGCTATGCCGTGGTGTTGGCGCGGGGTTCGCAGGCGATCGGCGCCGCCGCCGGAGAGCCGAGCCCCGACGGACGGTCGATCTGGGGCTATACGTCGGAGGCGCAGGATTTGGTGCAGGCCATTAAGGACCGCTGGGATCCTATGGGTTATCTGAATGGGGCCACGGGGTTCTTGAAGGGGGCTAAGGGATAGGGGATAGGGGACAAGGGAGAAGGGACAGGGGATAAGGGAGAAGGGATAGGGGATTGCTGTGGCGTTTGCGGTTGCTCGGGAGTGTGGCTCGCAGCCTGTGATCCTGAATCGTGAATCGTGCATCGTGGCTTACTGAAGGAGTGAGGAAAATGGCTGAAGACGTACAACGCATTCCGGTAGAGGTTATTCGGCAGTTTATGGTGGATGTGTTCAAGGCGCAGGGCGTCCCTGAT
>JAFGNI010000538.1 GCA_016927095.1 Anaerolineae bacterium
AACGGGTAGAGGAAACCGGCGCCGGCACTTGCCCGAATGTCGCGAATGGGGAAGGTATATCCTCGCGGCACGCCTTTGACCGCTGGGTCGTGGCTCAGAGAGAGGTGTGTCTTGGCCATGCAGATCGGTATCTTGTCGTAGCCAAGGTCCGTGTAGAGCCGGACCTTGGCCTCGGCCTCAGGGCTGTAGTCCACGCCGTCGGCGCCATAGACTTCGGTCGCCAGGGTCTCAATCTTGGTCTTGATCGGTGCGTCCACGTCATAGAGGAAGCGGAAGTCCGAGGGTTCCTCGGTGGCGCGGACGACGGCCTCAGCAAGCTCCGCAGCGCCCTCCCCGCCATCGGCCCAGTGTTTCGCCACCACAGCATCAAATGCACCGGCTTCCATTGCAGCGTCGTGAACGACGGCCCATTCGGCAGCCGCATCTGTTGGGAAGGCGTTGATCGCGACGACAACGGGGATGCCGAACTTGCGCGCGATGCTGATGTGGGTCTTGAGGTTCTCAACACCGGCCTCAACCAGCTGCAAGTTCTCCTCGGTGTAGGCCTTGTCGAGGTCCCGGCCTGGGATCACGCGGGGACCGCCGCCATGCATTTTCAGGGCCCGGACCGTTGCCACCAGCACGACGGCGTCAGGTATGAGCCCCGAGGTGCGGCACTTGATGTCGAAGAACTTCTCCATACCGATGTCCGCGCCAAAGCCGGACTCCGTGACGAGAAAGTCGGCCATCTTTGATCCTATTAGGTCGGCAATGACCGAGGAATTACCGTGAGCGATATTGGCAAAGGGGCCAGCGTGCACGAAGGCCGGTTGCTCCTCAAGTGTCTGGAGGAGGTTCGGCATGATCGCATCCATCATGAGGACGGTCATCGCGCCGGCGACCCCAAGATCCTCCGTGGTGATAGGTTCAGGGTTGCGCACAGCATCGTTCGTCCCAACAACGATGCGGCCAATCCGCTCACGCATATCCTCTAGGCTGGTGGTCAGCGCCAGGATTGCCATCAGCTCGCTGGCGACGGTGATGTCGAATCCTGCCTGCCGGATTGGGCCGTCGCCTTTGTCGCCCAGGCCAACCAGGATGCTGCGCAGCGCGCGGTCGTTCATGTCCACAACGCGGTTCCAAGTGATCGAGTAAGGATCGATATGCAGCTTCTTCATGCCCTTGCTCTCGAAGAAGCTATCGCTCCAACGGTCCTCGTGGTAGATGCGAGCATCGATCGCCGCGGCACAGAGGTTGTGCGCCACACTGATGGCATGGATGTCACCCGTGAGATGCAGGTTGAAGTCCTGCATCGGCACGATCTGGCTGTAGCCGCCGCCGGCTGCGCCTCCTTTGATACCGAAGGTAGGGCCCATAGAAGGCTGGCGGATAGCGCACATTGCTTTGTGCCCCAAGTATCCCAGGGCCTCGGTCAGTCCGATGGTCGTCGTGGTCTTCCCTTCGCCCAGCGGGGTGGGGGTAATCGCCGTGACGTCGATGTACTTGGCGTCGGGGCGATCCTTGAGCTTCTCCCTGACATCCAGATGAACCTTGGCCTTGTCGGTGCCATACAGCTCCAAATCTCCTTCGTCAAGGCCAACGGCCGCAGCGATGTCGCGAATCGGCTGTAGAGAGGCGCCTTGCGCAATGATGATGTCCTCAGGAACCGGCTTGGTTTTCGTGACAGCCATAGATCGTACCTCCTTGGACTAGTCGAGCTTGTCGTTCTACACATTGACGATGGGCGAGGACCTTCTCCAGCCTGACAACGGTGTATATCAGCCCTCGCCACCGCCCCAGACGACATCGAGGCGCCTGAAGCGTCTCAGTGTCGTCAGAATGCACCCAATTGGCAGGGCGTCACGTGGATGCCAAGCTGATCGGTAAGGTAGCCTATCTGTAGCCTGGGCACCCCATAGGCCGCGGCCAGCTCCCAGAGCTTCGCACAACTGATATCGGCAGCATGGTCTCGCGCCTCATCGATAACAGCAGACAAACCCTCTGGCACCGGCATTGCGTCGAAATCAGCCTGATCCCAGGCTTGTTTGTTCGGATACCCAAAAAAGCCGAGCTGGCAGCGGCTGAGGCGGACGTCCATAAGATCGGCGGTCTTGCCCACGTCGAGCGGTGGCACGCCAAGCGTTTCCGCAATGACAAAGGCTGCGGCGCAAGACAGCTTCCCGTCGCTTAGCTTCGTGCTGATCAGGTCTGCAAGCTGTGGATTCGGCGACTCGTCCTCAGGTGTTTCTTTGTCCTCAAGTGCCACGGGGTCCTCCAGTCTTTCAGTATATCCATTCCCGCCAGCGCGTTGATAGGATATACCCGTACGATGCAGCGCGCAAGCCGGGTCGTCGCTAGTGATATCGCGCTTCTGTGCTACACTGGAATATGAACAGAGGGGCCATCGTGGCCATCAGGTGTGTTCCATCCCTTGAGGAGGATGATCGATGTGGGACGAGTTCAAGAAGTTCATTGCTCGTGGTAACGTGATCGATCTGGCGATTGGTGTGATCATCGGTGGGGCCTTTGGGCAGATCGTGACCTCACTGGTCAAGGACATCATCATGCCACCGATTGGGTTGATCTTGGGAAAGGTAGACTTTGCCAACCTCTTCATTGACCTTTCCGGTCAGGGCTATGAGACGCTGGCTGCGGCCCAGGAAGCAGGTGCTCCGACGATCAACTACGGTACTTTCTTCAACACTATCATCAACTTCCTGATCATCGCTCTGGTGATCTTCTTGATCGTCAGGCAGATCAACAAGCTCAAGAAGGAGCCCGAGGAGCCCAAGGGCGAACCGACCACCAAGCAATGCCCGTATTGTTTCACGGAGATACCGATCAAGGCAACCCGGTGTCCTAACTGCACGACACAGCTAGAGTAGCCTCGAGGCTGAGTAACTCGTCAGGGTTTGGCAAGATCGTCGGTATAGATTTCAGCGGTGCTGCACGTGCCGGCAGAAGGATCTGGCTATCTGTTGGCGTCGCCTGCCACGATCTGCTTCGGATCGTGGCGTGTTTTCCTTCAACAGCGTTGACAGGGGGCGACCCGACGCGCCAGGCAGCCCTAGCGGCGTTGCGGTCGCTCATAGCGGCTTCGCCCGGCACAGCCATCGGCTGCGATTTCCCGTTTGGTCTTCCTCGATCGTTCGTCCAGGCCAATTCGTGGGTGGCGTTTGCTGAGGGCTTCGGCGCGCGGTATTCTACGGCCGAGGGCTTCCGGGCTTCGTGCCGCGCCCGCCATGGCGGGCGCGAGCTCAAGCGCGCCACCGATGTCTGTGCGCGGGTGCCCTTTGCCGGCTACAACCTAAGGATCTACCGCCAAACCTACTACGGCATCCGCGATGTCCTTGCGCCCCTGGTGGTCGATGAGCGCGTTGCTGTTGTGCCGATGATGGCGCCACAGCCTGATAAGGCACTTGTGATGGAGGTCTGTCCGGCTTCCGCTCTGAAGCGGCTGGCGCTCTACCGATCCTACAAAGGCCGGTCGACGAGCCATTGCGAGGCCCGCGCCGCCGTGCTTGACAACCTGCTGGCGCAACCCGATCTCGCGTTGACCAACGGCACGTTGCGGGGTGTGATGATCGCGGATCCTGAGGGCGATGCTCTGGATAGCTTCATTGCCGCTGCCATCACCTTCTGGGCGATACAGGTACCGGACCGTCTGATAACCGGCGACGCAGTAGCGCTCCTGGAGGGACGTGTCTTCTACTAGGTCCAGAGCGTCGTGCCCCCCCGTGGTGCGGGGTTCTCCGCGCGGAGGAGGTGAAACCATGCAGCCCCATGTGGACAAGACCGCCTTTGGTTGGATTGAGATTGGCGCCAGACGCTATGAACACGATGTGGTCATCGGGCTGGACGGACGCGTTAGGAGGCGGAAGAAGAAGCTCTCAAAGCGGATCTACGGCACATCGCATCGTCTGTCCGAACCGGAGGCGGCTGATGTCTACGAGCCCGGCATGGATCTGTTGCTCATTGGGACAGGACAGTACGGGCGCGTCGAACTCTCCGACAAGGCCGCGGCTTTCTTCCAGTGCAGGGATGTGGTCGTGCAGCTGATGCCAACGCCAAAGGCTGCGAAGCAGTGGAACGAGATGACCGGCGCCGTTGTGGCGCTCTTTCACGTTACGTGCTAAGCCAGTCGCGGATCATGCCGCCCAGACCACGATTGGGGGACTGGCCAAAGGCCCTGCCATTTTGCCCGTTGACCGCGACGGTGTAGGTTTCCGTGTCGTGACGATAGTTGGCCAGCCAGACGGGCACCAACACCAGCTTGTAAGCCTGCACCGCGAGGCTTCTAGAGAAGGCTTGCAGGTTCTGAAGGCTCCCTCCTGCGCTGCGCGCAGCCTGGATGCGGACACTCTCGTAGGCGCTGTTCAGAGCCCGACGACGCGCCACAAGCGAGGCGTCCGAGACCGCAACCTCGTATAACTCGGCTGGCCAATCACTGAGAAACACTGGATCGTAGAGCACGGCAAGCTCAAGATCGAAGGATCTGAACACCTCGCTGACCGCGTAGGGCAGTGTATGGGTTGCCGGCACCACGACGTCGTCAAGCATCACGTAGTGCGTGCCCTCGTATACGCGACGCCCGCTGACCAGTTGACCGCTGCTTCCATCATTGATACGGATCCTGCCGGTGGCCAAGGACAAGGCTAAGCCATTCGCATCGGCATTGCTCGCGCTCTCATATCCACGCCAGCCTATCTCACCCATCAGGTCAAAGGTCCAAATCGGCAAGTACAGGCCACGGGGACGCGTGGTGCGCGCCAGCTCCGCTGATCTCCTGAGTTGG
>JAFGNI010000539.1 GCA_016927095.1 Anaerolineae bacterium
GCCAGAACCATGAACGGTTGGGGCAACTGGTGCGTGATCCCATCCACGGTGATCTGCCGCTCCTCCATCGCCTCCAGTAAGGCCGCCTGGGTCTTCGGCGTCGCGCGGTTGATCTCATCGACAAGCACAATCTGCGCCATGATCGGCCCTGGCTGAAACTCGAACTGACGCGTGGCTTGATTGTAGATGGAGACGCCCGTGACATCACTTGGCAGGAGGTCAGGGGTGAATTGGATGCGACCGAAAGTGCACCCGAGCGAGCGCGACAGACTCCGCGCCAGCATCGTCTTGCCCACACCGGGCACGTCCTCAATCAGGATATGGCCACGGCTCAGGAGGCCCACCACAGCCAGCTGGACTGCTGCGGACTTACCTACGATAACACGCTCGACGTTGGCGACGAGCGTACGACTGAAATCCTGTACATCGACCATCCAACCCTCCCCGCTGAGTAGTCTCGAGGTTGCCACGAGATCAATTTGCTCTATAAATATAGCAGAAAAAGGGAAAAGGACACTAGACACCCGGTCAGATTTCCAGATTCGTTAGGATCTTCACCCGGCGCCCGCCAGTGCACCGTCCGAATGACATATGCGGTTCGTAGTACCGACTTCAGTCGTTCCGGTGCCTGAGACGGCGGCGCATAGGGTGAGTCGGCTACCAAGAACCAACTCAGCTGACCGCTGGTGAGCCTGCGTTGGCTCAGTGGAATTCTACCAGCTAGGAATACGGTGAGTATCGACCCACAGGACGACGATATCAGAATCGTGGAGAGCGCATCGCTGCCCGATGGCCCGGCTGAGGTCGTGCGATTCCCGGGTGTGCCGGGTTTCGGGGATGTGCACGCCGCGCTCTTTTCGGCAACTCGTGATCTCCCCCAAGGCCCTGTCCTGGCGATGGGACCGGGTGCCGTACCCACGGCCCTCTGGGTTTCCCGCAGTGGCACCACAATCCACCACTTCACGGACAGCATTGCGGAGGCCCAATCGCTAGCCGCCACGCTGAGTCGCCACGGTCTTGCGCCGGCCCCAAGCGTGTGCGACTGGTCGGGAGATACTTTGGCGTGCGCGCTGGCTTTGGTCCATCTCCCGCGAGGTCGGGAGCTCCAGGTGGACTATCTCCGTTTCGCGGCCTATCATCTCAAGCCAGGAGCAAAACTCATCTTCGTCGGCGCCAGGGACGAAGGGATCAGAACCGCCGTCGCTGATGCCGCGAAGCTTTTCGGTCGCGCCGGCGTCGTGGTCCGGAAGGGCGGCTATCACGTCGCGATGGCCTACCGTCCCATGGGCGAGATGGCGCGTCCGGAACTGGCGTTTGATGCTTTCGACGTTGTGGTCGATGCCGTCCCAACGCGCCTCTTGAGCTGCGTTGGCGCTTTTGCCCACGACCGGCTCGACGGTGGCGCAGCAGCACTCATCCAAGGCATGCAGATCGTGCCGGGAACATCCGTCCTTGAAGTGGGCTGCGGTACCGGGCTAGTTGCCTTGGCGGCAGCTCGTCGCGGAGCGAAGGTCCTGGCGACCGATGTCTCGTACCGTGCCGTAGCCTCGGCGCGTCGCACCCTGAGCGCAAACGGCTACGGAGACGTCTCAGTGGATCACGCATGCGGGGCGGCTTCCGTTGATGACGGCTCCGTCGACGTGGTCGTGACCAATCCTCCCTTCCATCAAGGGCGTGACGTCAGCTTTGAGGTATCCCGGCTCTTCGTCAGGGAGGCAGCACGCGTCCTTCGGCCTGGAGGACAGCTCTTCCTGGTGGCTAATGCTTTCCTCGACTACAGAGCGTGGCTGTCACACCATCTCACCGCCGTCCACACAGCGTGGGAGAACCGCCAGTACCGCGTCTGGCAAGCGACGAAAGAGCCTTAGCTGCCAGAGTCACGTCAGCTACTGGACGAAGGGCGTCCTTCGGCTATCATGGCACGAGGTTCGGACGCCCTGCGTCGCGCGATCGTTCTGCACCCCTTCGGCAGCAATGGAACCAAGGGAGCTATGGAGGCCCAAGCAATGGATGAACAACTCGAGCTGTTCTTTGACCCCAGGGGCGTAGCCATCATTGGGGCGAGCACCAATCCGGGCAAGCTGAGCCACGGTGTCGTCCGCAATCTCAAGAACCACGGCTACCGGGGGCCGATCTATCCCATCAACCCCAAGGGCGGAGACATCCTGGGCCTGAAGGCCTACCCCAGCATACGCGAGGTCCCGGATCCGGTAGAACTCGCAGTCATCATGATACCGGCACCTTACGTGGCCCAGGCGCTGGACGAGTGCGGGCAACGCGGGCTCAAAGCCGTGATCGTCATCACGGGTGGCTTCCGTGAGGCGGGTGCAGAGGGCGCGGCAGCGGAGAAGCAGCTCAAGGAGATTGCCGACGGCTACGGTATGCGGCTGATTGGTCCCAACTGCGTGGGTGTTATGGACGCACACCTGCCGCTGGATACCACATTCATCACCGACATGCCCCGACCTGGTCATATCGCCTTCGTGTCTCACTCCGGTGCCATCTGCGGGGGCACCACTGATTGGGCCCGGCAGACGGGCGTCGGATTCAGCCGTATCGCCAGTCTCGGGAACCAGCTGGACGTCGACATCGCGGACGGCATCGCTATGATGCAGCAGGATCCCAATACGCGGGTGATCAGCATCTATGCAGAGGGTCTGCCTAATGGGCGACGCTTTGTTGAAGCGGCATCGGCAGTCTTTCGCGAGAAGCCCATCGTGATGCTAAAGGCAGGCCTCACCTCCGCCGGCACCCGCGCCGTCGCCTCGCATACCGGTGCATTGGCAGGGAGCGAGCAGGCCTACCTGGCGGCGTGCGACCGGGCCGGCGCGCTCGTGGTGGGCTCGTTGCAGGAACAAAATGATGTCGCCAATGTGCTTGCCACCCAGCCCCTGCCGAGGGGTAATCGCGTGGCGATGCTCACCAATGCCGGAGGCCCAGCAGCGCTCGCTGCCGATGAGCTAGATCGGCAGGGGCTTGCGATGGCCGACCTCCTGCCCCAGACCATCGAGCAGTTGAGAGGAATCACCCCCCGTGACGCCCAACTGGAGAACCCGGTCGATATGCTCGGCGGGCCCGCTGCGGAGATGTATCTGGACGCCGGCAAGGTCTTGCTCGTTGATCCCAATGTCGACATGCTGATGGCGATCTTTGTGCCGCAGGCAATCACGCCTGTGGTGGATGTCGCACGCAATGTCGTGGCTCTGGCCCGGGAGGCCGATAAGCCCGTCATCTGTTGCCTGGTCGGCGGCGAAAGTATACCGGATGCCGTGCGCCTCCTCAATGAGAACGGCGTGCCCTGTTACCAAGACCCCAACCATGCGGCGCGGGCCTTGGGTGGCCTGGTGCGATACCGCCGTATCCGCAACCGTCCGCCGTTCGTGGCAACGCCCTTGGCAGACGTGAATACCGGCGCGGCACGACAAGTCTTGACTGCCGCGTGGCAGCGCAACGGCGCGGGGGTTCTGGATGCAGAGGCCGCCGCTGCGGTGGCAGCTGCATATGGTATTCGTGTGCCTCGTGCCGGCCTCGCAAGCACATCTGAAGAGGCCGTTGTTCTGGCCGAGTCGTTAGGCTACCCGTTGGCACTGAAACTCGTCGCGCCTGGCGTCGTGCACAAAGCCGACGTCGGCGGGGTTGTGCTCAACGCCTCAGGCCCCGACGCAGTGCGCAAGACATTCGAAGCCATGCTAAGAGGCCTATCCGGGGCCCAGATGATGGTGCAGCAGATGGCCCCACAGGGACTTGAGGTCATACTGGGGACACAACGAGATCCTCAGTTTGGGCAGCTCTTGATGTTTGGTCTGGGAGGCACACTGGTCGAGGTTCTGAAGGACGTGGCCTTCCGGCTGGCACCGATCAGCCGGCCCGACGCGGAGGCGATGATCGCGGAGACAGCGGCCGGGCGGATCATGAAGGGGGTCCGAGGGCAACCTGCCGCAGACCTGGCAGCCGTCACGGAGGCGCTCCAACGGATCGGACAGCTCGCCCACGACTTCCCCGGCATCGCCGAGATGGATATCAATCCCCTCATCGTAGGCACGGCAGGACAAGGGGCGTGGGCTGTGGACGTGCGCATCGCGCTAGATCAGGACCCGCAGAAGGAAGCCGCCTGAGGCTAAGCCCAAGGACAGAACGGCGACGCTGCTCGCGGTTGCGCCCCGGGTCGCGGCCGGTCTAGTGGACGACGGCGTTCACCCCAGCCCAGCACTCGCACGCCGTGAGAACCTTGCCGTCCCTTTCGAGGGTCCCTTCATAGGCGTCGCTGCCCGAAACCGGCTGCCATCCACTCAGTACCATCGGCCAGTTCACATCGTCGGCCGCGATCCAGACACCGTTGAGTCGCCGGGCAAGATGAAGATGGGAGGCGTTGGAGACACCACCCTCACAGGAAGGATGGCCAATCAGGTCTCCGGTCGTGACCTCCGCACCGACCTGGACACGATCTTTTTCAGCGATGTGCATGTACATCACGAGCCAGCCTGTTCCGACGAAACCGTCGCCGTCCAGGTCCTCTAGCACCATACCATCTTCACTCATCGTAATGACGCCCGGCGCCACGGCGGTGGCATACCGTTGGCTGACCATACAGCCGATGTTCTCTTCATCGGTAGCGAAGTCGATGGCGGCATAGGCTCCCAGGGTTCCCCATCCGGGATGCGGTCCACCGGTGTAATACCACGTGCTCCCTTCAGGCCACGGCAAGGCAAGCGCCGGCGAGCCAATGTGCGGCGGGATTAGCGGCTCGACACCATACTGGAACGGATCGCCAAAGAGCTCTTGATAGACCTGACTGAACCGGTCAAGGTCGGCA
>JAFGNI010000540.1 GCA_016927095.1 Anaerolineae bacterium
ATCGCTATCGTGATGCGTTTCACTTATTGGCTACAGCCAGGACCAACTATTCGTGCTCGTGATCACCCCCTTTCGTACGGTGGTAGTCTATCGTCGGTTCGAAGTCAGACTTGAGCGCCATTGCGGCGCGAGATCCCTTCGACTGCGTTCAGGGCATGTCCTCGCTTCGCTCGGAATGACAGTGACGTTCGGTGAGTGTTTCCGGTCTAACCCTTCAGGCCGGAGGTCGCGATGCCCTCCGTGAATTGCTTCTGAGCAAAGAGATAGGTCACCAGAATCGGGGCAATAGTAATGACCGCACCCGCCATCTGAAGATGGACATAGGCTCCGGCCTCATCCAGGAAGTGCTGCAGCGCGGCGGAGATCGGACGCCACTCATCAGAGTTGGTGACCAGCATCGGCCAGGCCAACGCGTTCCAGGAGCCGACAAAGCCGAAGATGACAACCGTCGTCAAGGCCGCCCGGGAGATGGGCAACATAATCTGCACAAGATACCGCAGGTGTCCCGCGCCGTCGATCTGAGCGGAGTCCCACAGGTCATCGGGAATCTGCGCGAAGAACTGTCGCAGCATGAAGATATTGAAGGCACTGGCCATAAAGGGGATGGTCAGCGCCGGCCAGTTGTTGATCCAAGGAAAGGGGCCAATGCGCCCAAGCCAGGTCACCGTGATGAAGTTGGGCACCCAGGTCACCGCCTCTGGCAGCATCAGGGTAGCCAGCAACAAGGAGAAAAGGAAGTCCTTGCCCGGGAACTGCATCCGGGCGAAGGCGTAGGCTGCCAAAGTGCAGAAGACTATCTGCCCCGCGATCGTGATCAGGACGACCTGGACGCTATTCACGAAGTACTCGGAGAACTTGCCATCCACCCATGCCTCGGTGTAGTTGGACCACTGGAGCACCTCGGGCACAAAGGTGCGTCCCGTTGCCTCGCCCAACGTCATCAGCGACGTGCTAACCATCCAGAAGAAGGGCAGAACGGCGATAAGGATGCCTGCAACCAGGATGAAGTAGGTGAAGATGATCCAGACATCCACATGGCGCGCCTGGCCGACATTGACATCGCGGGTGCGCGAGAACACCGTCGTGGCATTACTGGGACTAACCATAGAACACCTTCTCCTCCGCGATGCGGTTGTTGATGAGCGTCAACACCAAGATGAACCCCATCAGGACCAGCGCGAGCGCCGATGCGTAGCCGTAGCGCGTGTTGCGGTTGAACTCGGTGAAGATGATGACACTCGCCGTATCCGTCGTGCCCAACGCTGCACCACTACGCAAGACCCAAATGTGATTAAAGGCCTTGAAGGTCCCGATCACGGCGACCAGGGTCAGGAAATAGGTCGTCGGCGAGAGGAGGGGCAGGGTGACGTGGCGAAACTGCTGCCAGCGGCTGGCGCCGTCGATTGCTGCCGCCTCGTAGAGCGGCGTCGGGATGCTGCCCAGGCCGGCCAAGAAGACGACGGTATTGTAGCCGGCGTAGGTCCAGATGCCGTAGATACAGATCACCAAGAGCGCCAGGCTAGGGCCGCCGAGCCAACCGGGAATGTCAGCCGCCGGGAAGAGCATCTGGAAGATGCCTTTGGGCTCGTCTAGCCACATCAGCTTATCCATCCCAACCAGGTTGAGCAGGCTGTTCACCGGCGCGGAGACCCGGCTGGAGAAAATAACGCGGAAGACGCTGGCAGCGGCGACAGGGTTGGTCACATAGGGGAGGAAGTAGATCAGTCGGAAGAAACCCTTGCCCCGGATGTTCTGGAAGAGGAGGACGGCTAAGAAGAGACCCAGGATGAGCTCAAAGGGAACAGTAAAGAGCACGTAGTAGACGGTATGGAGCAGGCCCTCCCACCAATCATCGTAACCGGACTGTATCGCGGTCGGGACCTCAGCGATCAGCAGCCACGCCGCCAACATCACCGCGATGGCTGAGAAGATCCAGGCGATCATGCCGGCAGTCGTGGCGGTGGTGCGGGCCGCCTGCCACATCCGCCAGGAGAAGAAGAGGGCGACCACGCCGGCCAAGATCAAGAGTATCTCGACCATTGTGGCCTGGCCGGTATCGATGAGCAGCTTCGCTCCCAGCGCCAAGCCCACACCGCCCAGGATCAGGAGCCAGGTGGTCCTGCCGGTGAACTTCATCCGGGAGGCAATCTGTGAGACGGCGATCAGCGCAATGATGCCGATACTCATCACCAGGATCTCAGACCATAGGTTGATGCTTTCCCCCTCCTCCGCGGCAACGGCATAAGCTTCCTGGATCTCATTCAATGTCAACCATCCCAGGGCGACAGCGATGCCGACCATAAGGAAGATCACGATCAGACGTGAGTAGTAGGCCCCACCGCGTGGACTAGGCACGACCCAGCGCGAAAAAACATAGCCTAGCGCGAAGCCAGCAGCGAGAACAAGAATCGCCAAGAGGCGGGAGGAGGCGACCTCGGGGACGCGCCATGCCTCCCCTAGAAGCGTGAGGAAGAGCTCCTGTGTCCGCTCCTGACCCTTGACCTGCTCCGCGATGTCCAACAACCGGGGGAGAAAGCGCGTCGTAAAACGCACGAACTGGAAAACCCCGAAAGAGGTCACCAGCGCAGGAACAACCCAGGGCCACGGTTGGTCGTTATGCTCGTGCGCCTCACGCTGTGTTTTGAGGAGGGATTTGACGACCAACACCACCAACATGAC
>JAFGNI010000541.1 GCA_016927095.1 Anaerolineae bacterium
CCCCTCCTGCTCGAAGCCCTGCTCGGAGTAGTCACTCAGGCCCAGATAGACCGCGCGCCGGCAGCGGCGGAGCAGCCCCATGATCTGCCGGTGGAGCATCGTCTGGCGCAGTTGGAACTCCTCGGCGTCCGTCCAGAGCTTGCCGACAGGCCACCGGCGGCTCAGCACATAGGGGTGGGTCAGCGGCTGGTAGAGGCGCTCCCACCACCCCTGTCCCCCGATGTCCAACCAGACCTGCACATCCACGGGCCGGTTGGTCAGGAGAAACGTGTAGGCGGGCGCCAACAGCACGGCATCGTCGGGCGTCACCCGCCACAACTGCAGGTACTGCGCAGCGATTACGCCTTGGCGCACCATCTCCAGATACTCGAGGCCCACAGCCCGCCCCTCGGGCAGATCTGTCGCGATCTGCCGGAACTTCTGAACCGACTCGACAAGCATAGCCACAACCCGACCGCCATCGAGATCGCGGTGGAACCCAAACCCAGGCTGCGACAGCAATTCTCCGAAGAGGCGCGCCAGATAGTGATCCAGTGGCACGGTGTCACCCTGAGCGTAGGTCAACAGCTCGTGGCGGAGCTTGTCATACCGCTCCCCGAGAGCAAACGTGATCCGCTGTTGCACGTCGGTGTTGAGGTCGGCGAAGCTCACGAGATCAGGGACACCGTCATGAGGCCGGTAGACAATACTGCTCAACAACTGCGCCCGCACGAGATCCAGGTCCGCGATGGCATACATCAACGCGTGCGTGACGTCGTGCTGCGTCGGCACGATGCGCCACGCCGGATGGGCCAGCGCGGCCAACGTCAGCAGCGTCTGGGTCGCCGGTTCGTCGCGCAGCGCCCGCGAAGGGCGGTGGGAGCGGACCGGCACATCCAACTGCCCCAACCGGTGTGTCAACGAGAAACGCAGTGCATCGGACAAGAACGGCGCCAGGACCACGATCTCGTTGGGCGACACATTCCGCCGGTGAACCAGGTCGCTGATCTGCTCGGCAACCCAGTCGAGCATCTCTGGGTGAAAACGATGGTTCTCGAAATGCAGAACACGCGCGATCCGGACAGCCGTGAGCACCGGGCCAGATGGCTCTGAAAGCTGAAGCAGCTCGGCGTCTCCTGCCCGCGGCGATCGTGGCACAACGGTACCACCTGACGCTCCCGGCGCGGCGGAGGTTTCGGTCGGTGCCGTCGCCTCCGAAGAGCTCGATACCGCCTCAGAGGATGCGACCGGGGCAAGCACCCGATCCAGCGCCCCACTCAGCGCTGCCACATCGTCGCCAACCACAAAGGACTGCGCAAAGGTCACCGTCTCATCGCACAGATCGCGCATCATGAGCGCGCTCTCCGGGTCGGCGCCTAGGAAGCTGCGATAGCCGGCCTGTTGGTCGAAGATCACCAGCGCCGACACAGCTTGGCCCAGCCAGGTGTAGATGATGTCGTGGGCGACAGGGGTGTCCTCCTCCACATTGTCCACGATGAGATGCCGATAATTCTCCAGCAGGTGCTCGCGGCACAGGGGCTCTTCCCAGAGGTGGTCAACAAAGATCGCTAGCTGTAGTGAGAAGTCCAACAGGTTGTGGTCCAGACAATAGCGACGGAACTGCATCGCACACGCCTGCGCCTCATCGTAGACTCGGGCCTGCGCCTGCTCCCCCATCCACGCGCCCTTCAAGCGCGCGGCGATCTCACCTGGTGGAAATCCGACCACAGCCGACTTGTTCAGGTTGTCCAAGATCTGGCTGTAGAGCCGGTTGCGGTCGATCGTGATAGACTCGAAGAAGCCCTCCCGGTCGACCAGCGGTCCCACCACGTGCGCCATGTAGTATTGGGAGGTCTCCAGCGTGAGGAAGGAGGGCCGCTCGTCGGGATTGGCGAATCCCGCCTCTTCCGCTACGAGGGGCCAGAACAGGTCGATCATACGCCGCGCGATGCCGCCAATGGTCGCGACGTTGACGGACCCGCCCGCGGGGATATCCGGCTGCCGCAGCGCCTCAAGATAGGGCCGCGCCAACGTCCGCTGCGGCACGATCACGGCGATGCTGTCTGCTGGGACACCGGCCTCCAGGAGGTGCCGCAGGCGCGCGATACCTGTGGTGGTCTTGCCGCTGCCCGCCGGGCCCTGGAGGAACACGCGTCCCAAGGGTGCACGCTGCGCCACAGCGCGCTGGTCGTCCCTAAGCCCCACAGCCATCGCCAGTCGCGTCTCCATTCTTGTCAGCTACAGAACAGCCGTTCGATGATGACATCCATTGTACCCCGTGACCGGCCTTGTCAACCGCCCACCCGGCGGCGGTGCCTCGCCAAGTGCGCCTGACACCACCCCTGCGCCCAAGGGCTTTCTCTTTGCGCCCAAGGGCTTCCTGCCCGAGTCTGCTCGGGCTGAGGCCTTGGGCGCTCTCAAGCACGCTTCCTCGCCCATGGCCGCCAGGCGGCGGCAAGCCACCCCAGTGCCCGGTGGCGCTAACGACCACGCCGCGTACAATATCCCCACCTAATCGATCCCGGAAGGACGAAGAACCATGCCCAAAGAGACGATGACGCCGAAAGAGCGCTGGCTCGCGGTACTGACACGCAAGCAACCCGACCGGCTGCCGATGGACTACTGGGCGACGGAGGAAGCCACGCAGAAGCTGATGGCCTTCCTCGACGTCGGAACGCAGGCGGAGATGTATCGGGTGCTGCACATTGACCGGCTGGTCACGGTCGGCCCGGCCTACGTGGGCCCGCCCATTGCCGAGGATGTGGATATGTACGGCTGCCGGTTCAGGGACGTCCAGTACAAGACCGGCGTCTATCGCGAGGTCATCACCCACCCCTTGGCCCGGTACGAGACCGCTGAAGAGGTCGCGGCCAACTACACTTGGCCCACCGTCGATTGGTTCAACTACAGCGGCATCCCGGCTCAAGTCGAGGGCAGGGACGATTACGCAGTGCGTGGTGGCGGTTCGGAACCGTTCCTCACCTACTGCCAACTTCGGGGGCTCGAGCAGGCCTATATGGACCTAGTAATGAACCCAGAGATGGTCCACTACTGCCTCGACCAGCTCTTCGACTTCTGCTACGAGAACACGACCCGCATCTACGAAGCTATCCCGGGGCGAGTCAATGTCTCCTACGTCGCGGAGGACATGGGCTCGCAGGAGTCTCTGCTCTTCTCACCCAAGCAAATCCACGAGTTCCTGATCCCTCGTATGAAGCGGATGATCGATCTGGCCCACAGCGCCGGCGCCTACGCCTTCTTCCACAGCGACGGCGCGGTGCGCCGCATCATCCCCGACATGATCGAGGCCGGCATCGACGTGTTGAACCCCATCCAGTGGCGCTGCAAAGGCATGGAACGGAAAGGCCTGAAACGCGACTTCGGTGATCGCATCGTCTTCCACGGGGGTGTGGATAACCAACAGACACTCCCTTTCGGCACGGTGGCGGACGTACGAGAAGAGGTCGCAGCCAACATAGAGATCTTGGGCGAGGGCGGGGGCTACATCATCGCCCCCTGCCACAACATCCAGGCCAACACCCCTCCGGAGAACGTGGTCGCGATGTACGAGACCGGCTACGCCCAGGGCTGGACGTAGTGTGCGGACTATGAGGTGTAGAGCTGTTCACCAGGCGCCGGCAGCGACGCTGCCGGCGCCTGGTGAGCCGCATATCGGATGAGGCACGCGCACTGCAGATGCGCCCCACATCCGGCCGGCACGTAGTCTGCCGTACCAAGTGCACCCCACCAACTGCAGGTGGGGCGCACTAGGGGATCGATGAGCACTTGCATGCCCAGCATCTAGGTGCAGGGCAACATGACGTGGGGAGTTCTGCCCTTATCCCTTTTCCCTTTTCCCCTATCCCTTCCCCCTATACGTGCCGGTAGAGCTCCCAGCCGAGGTACGTCGTCAGCGCCTCTTCCAGCACAGCCGCAACGTGACCACGGGTCACAGCGGTGTGATGCTCGAAGCCGTTCTTGCAGATGAAGTCCATCAATTGCTGGAGCCCATCAACGCGCAGTACGGCTGAACCACCTTGGAAGGCGCCGACGGGGTCGTCCGTCATCTCGCCTTCACCGAGGTAGGCCTTGATCACACCCATAGGATCGTCGGTGGAGGCCCGGAAGAAGGTGATTGGGCCAGGCGCCGCCTGCCCCTTGATAGCGCCGAAACACCTGTCGGGTCCCAGCGAGGCACCGAGGATATCGAGATTGGAGACCTCGACCTCACTCAGCATAAAGCTCTTGGGGAAGTTGCTGCAGTGCGTGTTGATGCACATATCGCGGTCGTCGCCGTAGTTGTTGTTCCAATCCTGGAACGCCGGCGGGTTGCCCGACGCGAGAAGCAACGCGTACATCGAGACGGCGCCCATCACATCTACCTCACAGGCACTGGGCAGGAGGCGGTCGCCCATCATGGCCATCGAGATGCAGGTCCCACATCCATAGTTCTTCTGGATCGAATCCCAACACTCGACAGCGCTGGCATCGCACTCGTTTTTGTCCATCCAACGGTCCATCGTCACGGAGAGCTTGGCCTGCTTCAGGATGTTCTCCCGGCGGATGGTGTCAGGAATCGTTCCGTAGCCCATGATCGCGGCGAGCTTCTCCTGGACGTCCGGATCATCATCGCTCAGCGACTGGGCCCCGAAGATAATCTCCGAAAGGTCCACCGGGACGACCGTGATGCCGGCGCTCTGCAGAAGCTTCTCGCTGAACCGGACGGTCTGGAAAGCCGCAGGGCGCGCCCCGATCGCGCCGATCCGCGCGGAGCGCAGGCCATTGACGACACGGCAGACCCGGGCGAAGAAGCTGAGATCAGCGAGGAACTCGGGGCTGTCAATGGGGTAGGTATGATACGTTGTGTTCGTGAACGGGATCCCGTACTGATAGAGGTTGTTGCAAACCGAGAGCTTCCCACAGAAGGCGTCCCGGCGCTGGTCGACCAGCAGCTTGTCGACCTCATCGTCACAGGCCTGGACCATGACCGGCACATCCAGCCCGGACATCTGGATGGTCTCCACCACGGCAAGTTCATCCCCGAAGTTGGGCAGCACGACAAGGATGCCGTCGATCTTGCCGGCATTCTCGCGGAAGAGCGCCGCGGCTAGCTTGGCGTGCGCCCGGGTCTCAATGGCGCCACAGGGAGTGGCGTCCTCCGGCGTAACGACGTAATCATAGCCGTTTGCCTCGAGGATCTGCAGCAGGCTCTTGCGCACGCCCACGGCCAATTCTACATTGAAGAACCCGCGCGTGCCCACGATCACACCAAAGCAAGTCTTCTTCTCGATGATGCGCATAGCTTTTCACTCCTTGAATAGATACGATGAGGCAGCCTCTGCACCAAACGCATCAGCCCCCTGGCACCCTAGCCCTTGTCCCGTAGCTCCCCTCACAGCACCTTTTCGATCCGCGGGGCCATGTCCTTGGGCACTATGTTCGGCTCGAAGCGCTCCAGAACCCTGCCTTCACGGTCCACGAGGAACTTCGTGAAGTTCCATTTGATCGCTTTGATGCCCAGCGCCCCAGAGGCCTCTTGCTTGAGGAACTTGTAGAGGGGGTGCGCCCCTGCGCCATTGACATCGATCTTAGCAAACATCGGGAAGGTGACACCGTAGTTCACCTGGCAGAACTCCCGGATCTCCGATTCGGTGCCGGGCTCTTGATTCGCAAACTGGTTAGACGGAAAACCCAGAATCTCAAAGCCCCGATCACGGTACTGCTCGTAGAGCTCCTGCAGTCCCGCGTATTGCGGTGTGAGCCCGCACTTGCTGGCTGTGTTAACAATCAGCAGCACCTTCCCTCTGTAGGTGTCCAGAGACTGCGGAAGCCCCATGATGTTCTCCACTGTGAAATCGTAGACTGACTCGGCCATATACACGTCCTCCTGAATAGCATGTTGGTGAACACGCGTCCGCCCGGATGTTCCAGGCAACAGACTTCGCTATCCTTGCAGTTCGGCAACCATCCCCTCGCCCAACCGCTGCCACGCCTCAATCAACTGATCATAGAACGGAGCATTGTCGCAGTTCTGTGGCCCGCCATGAGCATCGAGCCAACCGATCACCCCGCGGGCCCCCTCTGCAAAGGGCACCGTGTAGCGAAAACCAAGGTCACGCCTCGCCGCTCTGTTATCAAAGATGTTGTTGTAGTGAAAGTTCTCAACGCACCATTCAGCCCGCTTGGGCACCGCGCGCCCCAGGACATCTGTGGGAATATGCACGATATCTGGTTCTGGCGCGCCCAAGGCCTCGGCCACGATATGCATGTAGGCATTCCACGTCAGCCACTCCTCACCAGCAGTGTGATACGCCTGCCCATGGGCAGCTTCGTTGCCCAAGGCGCCGACAAAGGCGCGCGCGACGTCATCGCGGTGGCAAGCCACCCAGAAAGAGGTGCCATCGCCGTGAACGATGACCGGGCGTCCTTTGCGCAGGCGATCCATGAAGTACGAGTCCCACCCGAAGGTATGGAGAATCGTGCCCCCCTCGGCATAGGTCCACGCCGGACGGATCATCGTCGCGGCAAAATCGCCGCGATCGTGTGCCTGCTCAACGATACGTTCGCAGACCGCCTTGTTATGGGCATAGGGGAACGTCTCTGACGGGCTGCGCTCCGCCGACTCGACAACCGGGTAGACAGCTGCCGGCTTGGTATAGACGTCGACGGTGCTACAGAAGATGTACTGGGTCGTACGTCCCCGGAGAGCACGCACAGCGCTCTCGACATCTTCAGGCACGTAGGCAACCATGTCCACAACAGCATCCCAGGTGCCGAGGGCAGCCATTTGGTCTTCGAACACATCATAGGCCGTCCGGTCGCCAAAGACAAGCTGCACGTCCGCTATCGAGAAATTAGCGGCACGCTTTCCTCGGTTGTACAGCGTGACATCATCACCGCGCGCCACGAGCATCCGTGTGATCCCCGTACTGATCGTGCCCGTCCCACCTATGACCAACACTCTCACTTTGTTTTCTCCTCGTCGAAATGAAGCAGGTAGTTCGCCGCTTTGGGGTCGGCGCCCAGCTCTCGCCAGGCCACTTCATACTGGCCCGATGCCGCCTTGAGATCGACCTCGAAGCGCCACGTCCCCGGCGTGGCCTCGAAGCAGTAGGTGGCGCAACAGGGCGTTTCCTCCGTCACTTCTCCCTGACCGCGAGCATGTTGACCGAGCGGATTGGTGATCTGCCATTCTAGCGTCCCGGCCACCAGCCCGATACGGACACAGAGCTCCATTGGCCCATCTCCAGCCGCCACGTCATAGGTCTCGACCCGCACCGCAGTCTCTGCCTCGAAGCGCACCTGGTCCCGCCGGATCGGCGAGAAGCTAACAGCAGGCGTCTGCAAGACAGCTTTGCAGCCTGCGGCGACCAAGCATACAACGGCAACGACGATCAACATCCATCTCGCTCGGACATCAACCCCCAAGACGCACCTCCGGTCAGCGCGGAAACCCCGCTGCTCACTCACTAGACGCGGTGCAACAACGACTTCAACGTCGGATACACCTCCCGGTAGAGCGCGTACCGCTCGGCATACACGCTAGCATGACTAGGAACGGGATCAAAGCGGCGGTCCAGGTGGACGGATTCTGAGGCCGCTCGCGCCAGACTCTCGAAACACCCAGCCGCGTGCCCTGCAAGCAGCGCAGCGCCCCAGCAAGCGGCATCCGTGACACGGGGAGTCACCACCGGAACACCGGTAATATCCGCTTTCAGCTGTAGCCAGTGCGCGGAACGCGCACCGCCACCGATGGCCCGTAACTCGTCGATAGCCACACCACCATCTCTCAGTGCCTCGAGATTCGTTCGCAGCTCGAAGGTCAGGCCCTCCAGAAGAGCTTTGACCAGCTCGGGCTTGGACGTTGCGAAGGTAAGCCCTAGGATCGCACCTTTGGATGCGGTGTCAAAGGTCGGCGTCCCACTGCCTGCGAAGTGGGGCAAGACCAGCAGAGAGGTCGGTGACTCCGGCATGTCGCTGAGCAGGAGATCATAGGCATCGCGACCCCTTGCAGCAGCCTGAGTCAACTCGCCCTCGCCGAATGTGTCGCGGAACCAGCGCAGCAACAGCCCGCCGCTGTGGTTCAGGGTCATCGCTACGTACAGACCCGGTACAGTGTGCGCATAGACGGAGATGTTCCCTGCGAAGAGCGCATCGGTGCGTCGCGGCTCAGCCAGCGCGACTTCCACCACCTCGGCGGTCCCGGTGGAGACCATCGCCAGGCCCGGCCTCGTCAGACCCACACCCAGCGCACCACAAGCCTGGTCGTGGCCCCCTGTCACTACCAAAGGCGGCGCCGCGAAACCAAGGTCGGCAGCGAGATCGGGTCTTATCCGGCCCACGCCATGACCTGAGGGCCGGATCGTCGCCAGACGCTCAGCCGAGAGATCCAGGGCCGCAAGAATCTCGGGGGACCAGTCACCGGCAAAGCCATCGTATAGCTGCGTCCGCGAGGCGAGACAGGTGCTGATGACAGATTCCCCGGTGAGCTTCTTGATCATGAAATCCTCGTACAGGAGGAACTTGTCGGCCTGCGCCCAGATCCCCGGCGCATGGTCCCGCAACCAGGCCAACTTAGGCAGCGTGTTGATCGTGTGCACAGGCATACCGGTGCGGTCAAAGAGACTGCGCGCGCCAAAGCGATCGACCAGCCAGGCGTTCTGCTCCCCCGTGCGCGTGTCCATGCCCAGGATTGCGGGACGTAGAGCGTTGCCAGCCGCATCCACCGGCATGACCGCCTCGCCCTGCACCGACAGCCCAAGAGCCTCGATCTCCTCACCGCAGGCCCAGTCCTGGGCGACAGTGGCAATCACCTCCCGCAACGCATCCTGTGCCAGGCGCCAGACCAGCTCCGGATCCTGCTCCGCCCAGCCAGGATGCGGCATCGTCACCCCATACTCGCGGCTGGCGCTGGCGACCAGGGCGCCATCCTCCTCGAAGACCGCAGCCTTGCATCCGGTGGTGCCGATGTCCAACCCGATCAGTCGCATAGCCGTACTCCCGTACCCATCTTGACCCCTTCTTGGACGACCAGCTTCTAGGAAGCTGCGCAGCTACCCGGAAGATTCAGCCCTTCGTCTTGTCGCTCATACCCCCAGGCGCTCCAGCGCAGCCATCAGGTTATCCCCTGACAGTGCGCCCGCCATCCAGCGATCCTGCAGCTGGCGCAACGAGAGGATCGTGGAAGGCTCATGGAGCTCCACATCGTCATAGGTGATGGGCTGATCCACGGCAACGGGACGCACGACCTTCGCCTGCTTGGCGAGGCCAACAGGCAGCAGGCAGTCCGCAGCAGCGGCCTCGTAGGTGTCAATGAGGCTGTAGAAGGTGATTCCTCCAATGCCGTCGAGCACGTCGCCGGGGGCTAGGTCCTGTTTCGCCACAGCGAAGACCTCAGCGACCAGATGGTCCAACGGCACCATGTTGCTCCTGCCGCGAATCACCATCATCGCACAGGTGAGCGGCACCTCAATGCTACACAGATGGAAAGGACGGAAGAGCGTGTAATAGGGTCCCTTGCCCATGTCGCGTAGGA
>JAFGNI010000079.1 GCA_016927095.1 Anaerolineae bacterium
AGTGCCAGGGCCCACGCCGGCAGGCCCCCGGCGTCCAGCCCGGCGCCCACCCAGGGGCCCAGGTGAGGAATAAGCCAGAGACCCGCGCGCTCCACATCATCAAACAGGCGCCCGAGATCTCGCGGCCCCGTGAAATCGTGGAACCCCGCCTCGGGGCTGTGGTACGACCAGGGAAGCGGCACGAGCACGGCGTTCAGCCCACCCATGCGGATGCGATCGAGGACCGGCGACCAGAGGCCGGCGTGGGGCAGGCGGAAGTAGTGCAGGGCACCCGCCTGGATCAGGGCGGGCCGGCCGTCTAGGGTGATTGCCTCAGGCGTGACAACAACACGCAGCACAGGACACGACCGATCAGACCTGCGTCAACGCAACGGCAATCTGTGCTGCCACGTCCGCATTCTGGACCAACAAGCTCTCGTTGGCCCGGCGCGTGCGATCTTCGCTCAGCGCCACCATCCTTGCCAGGATGTACGGTGTCAGACCGCGTCCCGATACGCCATCGGCCTCAGCCTCAGCAACCGCCTGGATGATGAGTGGCTCAACCTCCTCGGCGGGCAGCTCATCAGCAGCGGGCACGGGCACGGTGACGAGAACCGCCTGAGGCAGTCCGAGCGCCCGCTGCGTAGAGAAGATCGCAACGACATCGGATGGGTCATCCACAGAGATGTCCACCTTGAGGCCGGATCGCCGGCTATAGAAGGCGGGAAACTCGTCGGTCTGCCAACCGACCACTGGAACCCCCCACGTCTCCAACGTCTCAAGTGTACGAGGCAGGTCGAGAATGGATTTTGCCCCAGCACACACCACGATCATGGGAGTCGAGGCGAGCGTCGGCAAATCCGCGGAAATATCCTCGGGATGCCCGCGGTGCACACCGCCGATTCCGCCGGTCGCGAATACTCGGACACCCGCCCTGTCAGCCAGGTAGGCTGTCGCCGCTACGGTAGTGCCACCGTGCGAACCGCGCACCCGCACCAGGGGTAAGTCCCGCACACTCACCTTATCCGCGGTCCGATCCGCCGCAAGCTCGGCGATCTGGGTGTTGCTCAGGCCAATGACAGGGACACCTTCCCACACGCCAATGACAGCAGGGACCACACCCCGCGCGCGAATGGCCTGAGCCATCGCAAGTGTGATCTGAAGATTGGCCGGATAAGCGAACCCGTGGGTGATCAGCGCGGACTCAAGCGCAACGACCGGTTCCTCCCGCGCCATCGCGTCTCCGAAGTCACGCCCGAACTTAAGCATGCCGTCCATTCAGGCCACCAACAGCGTGTTCGCCAGAGCTGCGTAGGCATTTGCCGCAGCGTAGACTTGCTTCAGCTCGACGTGCTCGTTACTGCGATGTAGGCCATCGGGATCACCCGGGCCAAAACCCACAGTCGGAATGCGTGCCACGCCGGCGGTATAGGCGCCCTCCGTGGCGAAGGGCCAACACGCCACCCCCGAACGCAGTCCCACACCGCGCGCTGCTTGCAGCATCGCCTGGACCAGCGGGTGTCGCTCCTCCAGAGCCCACGGCAACGACGCGCGGCGCGCGTGCAAGATGCGACCGTTGTGTGTTGTGACGTCGTGCTCGATCACGTGGACATCCGCATCCACGCCCTCACGAGCGATCACGCGCTGAATCTCCAACAGCGACATCGCCTCGGTCTCGCCCACCGTCAAGCGCCGGTCGAGGAACATCGTGCAGCGGTCGGGGAGTGCATTCCGACTCGCGCCATGCGAGGCAATCTCAGTAACAGCCAAGACGCCCGGCCCCAAAAAGGGGTCATCCATCAGTTGGCCTGCCAGGATCTCCAGGCCGAAGACAACCCGCGCCGCGGCGTAGACGGCATTGACGCCGAGATCCGGTGTTGAGGAATGTGCTGATCTGCCCTTGACGGTGAGCAACATCTCCAGGTGTCCCCGCTGAGCGCGAACTACCTGCAGATTCGAGGGCTCAGGGATCACTGCCCAGTCGGGACGAAATCCCAGCTCCTCGATCAGTGCGCGTGTACAGGTCCCCTCTGAGGGCTCCTCCAGACCAACACACGCGACCAAGACCGATCCGGAGAGCGTATCGCGACGGCCCGCTAACAGGGCCGCACCGTAGACGGCGGCGGCCAGCCCACTCTTCATATCACACGCCCCTACACCATAGAGACGATCGTCAGTTATCACCGCCCCAAACGGATCGACAGTCCACGCATGCGGGTCGGCGACGTTCACGGTGTCCATATGGCTATCGAGCAACAGCACGGGGCCTGAGGGTGACCCGATGCGGCCCAGGACATTCCCGGCTGTGTCCATCCACACCTGGTCATACCCCAACCGCCGCATCTCCTCCATAATAAGTGCCGCTACAGCAGACTCGTCGCCCGATGGGCTCGGGGTCTGCACGAGCGCTCTCAGGAACCTCAGCAGCGACTCACGGCCCTCGCGAGACAGCTCCGGGTGTGGCATAGATCACTCCATTGGGTAGGTAGCTGAGCTCTGCTTCGTATCTGGTCTACCGGAAGGGCACCGATGCCTGCTTAGTAGGCCCCATCACGAGCCAGGACCTTGGGAACTGTCCGCAGCACGATCAGCAGGTCCAACCACGGCGACCAGTGTTCTATATAGTACAGGTCCAACAGCACCATCTCATCGAAGGTCAGCTCGCTTCGACCGCTGACCTGCCATAGGCCGGTGAGTCCTGGCGGTACGGATAGGCGCTTCTCGTGCCACGCCCGGTACTGCTCTACTTCGGCTGGGATCGGCGGGCGTGGACCAACGAGACTCATCTCGCCCCTGATCACGTTGATAAGCTGCGGCAGCTCATCCAGGCTGGTCTTTCTGAGGAAGCGGCCCACCCGCGTGACCCTGGGATCATCGCGGATCTTGAAGAGCGGGCCGTCCGCTTCGTTCTGATCCCGAAGCGCATCAAGCTGCGCCTCGGCTCCCCGGACCATGGTCCTGAACTTGTAGATCTGGAAGCGCCGGTGATTCTCACCGACGCGCTCCTGCCTGAAGAAGACGGGGCCCGGCGAGTCAATCTTGATGGCAAGCGCGATCAAGAGGAGGAGGGGCCACCCAACAGCCACGGCGAGCAGCGCGCCCAACAGATCGATGACGCGCTTGACCGCCAACTCACCACGGCTGAACGCGATCTCCTGGATCTCGATGAGGGGCAGCCCACCAAGGTCTCCCACCTCGACCCGGCTCAGGCTCAACTGGAACAGATCCGGTACGAGGCGCGCTTTGATATCGCGACGGGCACAAGCGCGCAGAACGCCCAGAATACGCCGATGGTAGTTCCAGGGCAGCGTGATGATGACTTCATCCACGTCCTGTTGTTCGATGACCATTGACAGGTTATCGACTGATCCATACCCGCAGAAGCGGCCGATCTTCCCCTCGCCCTTGTCAGGGTTGTCGTCCACGTAGCCGACAATCTCGTACCCCAGATCGGGGCGAGCCACCACGGTGCGCATCACGCGGCGACCCACCTCACCGGC
>JAFGNI010000542.1 GCA_016927095.1 Anaerolineae bacterium
CTTCGCGAAAGGGGGCGGTCCAATGAAGCGGTTTGCCGTGCTGCAGTTGTCCGGCTGCGCAGGCTGTGAGGTATCGCTGATCAATGCAGATGAGTGGGTCGACCAGTTTGAGCTCGTCTACATGCCGTTGATTATCTCCGCTTACGATGTTCCCGAGGTCGATATCCTCCTCATCAGCGGCAGTGTGCGCACAGACGAGGATCTCTACAAGCTCCGTCGGGCGGTGAAGTCGGCGCGGCAGGTCGTGGCGGTTGGAACGTGCGCCATTTCGGGCGGGGTGGCCAATTTGGGGGACCGCGATGAGGTGCGTGAGCTATTTCTGGCGGGCACGCAACGCCATCACGTCCCGCGGTTGCTCCCGAAATCCCATCCGGTCGATACCTATGTCGCCATCGACCTCTATCTCCCGGGGTGTCCGCCGACGTCCGAGCTGTTTATGGCCGTGCTGCAGGAGAATCAGAGCTTCCAGGCAAGCAAGACGGTATGCCAAGAGTGTGGGCGCAAGAAGCTGCGCGATATGCGTCCCAAGCACCTGGTGGGCTTCCAGCAGGGGCACGTCATCCCGGATATCTGCCTGATCAACCAGGGTTATCTCTGTGTCGGGTCGTCGACGCGCGGGGGGTGCCGCGCCCCCTGTACGCGGGCGGGGCATCCGTGCGTTGGCTGCCGGGGGCCCTCCGATGTATTTATCGAGCAGGAGTCCGAGGTCTGGCTCAGGAGCATCAAGCGTGTTTTCAACTCGCTAACCGACATTCCGGAAGAAGAGCTCGATGAAGCACTACGGTCACCCCAATTGGCACTCTTCCTGTTCCAGTTCTCCGATTACGCTGGGGGTGGACGGCTCGTGAGGCCGAAAGAGAAGGTGCTTTGAGATGACGACACTGACATTCCCGCTGAGCCGTATTGAGGGTCATGCGCAGGTGGTAATCGAGGTGCGCGGTGGAGAAGTCATGTCGGCGCACTTTCAGGCAACGGAGTACCGCGGGTTCGAGTACCTGGTTCAAGGAGGACCAGCGGAACAGATGCCCGTGATTGTGCCCCGGATTTGTGGGGTCTGTTCGACGGCGCATCAGGTCGCCTCAGTGAGGACCCTGGAGGACATCTATGGGATCACGCCGCCGCCTCTCGCCATTGAGATCCGCAACCTGCTCATGCTGGGGCAGCTGATTCAGAACCAGGCGACATCGCTTTTCCTCTTCACGATGCCCGATCGCTTTGGCGCGGCTAGCATCCTTGACGTCGAGCATGGCGCCGGAGTGGGTGATGCCCTGGCGGGCATTGCTGCGCGGGCGCTGCAGGTGCGTCAGGTGGGGACACATCTGATTACGCTGGCTGGCGGACAATTCATTCATCCCGTCAAGGCGGTGGTTGGTGGGGTCATATCGGGCATTGCTGCAGATGCCGCTGCAAAGACGCGCGACGAACTCACCCGCGCCCTGCCTGTCGCGTGCGAGCTTTTCGACACGTACTGGGAGGCTTCGCTGGCGATGCGTGAACGCATCGGCACGTGGGGGGACGATGCGCCGGCATGCTATATCACAGCGATTGGGCCCGAGCGGCCAAGTTACTACGGAGATATGGTCCGCGTGTTTGGCTGTCAGGACAGCGATGTCTGCGCCGTGTTCCCCGCAGGTGACTATGAGAAACACCTGGCGCCGGAGGAAACGGACTACAGCTACGCGGGCCGGACCAGCTATCAGGGAAACGTGATGCGAGCGAATAGCCTCGCGCGCGTCAACCTGGTCGAGCGGCTGGGCACTCCAAGGGCAGATGGTTATCTCAGGGACTTCAGAGATGCCTTTGGACGACCAGCCCACGCGATCCTGCTGTTCGACCTGGCCCGGGGGGTCGAACTGGTCTACGCGATCGAGCGCGCGCTCGAGATTCTTGAGTCGCCACTGGACGGCGCAGATACTGCGGTACCCTATACCCCACGGGATGGGGAAGGCTACGGTCTGGTGGAGGCGCCACGAGGCCCACTTATCCACCACTACCGGGTTGAGCATGGGAAGATCGCCAAGGCGGAGTTCATCATCCCCACGGTCCACAACATGCTGGCCATGGAGCGCGCCCTACGTGTTGCGGCTGAGCGGTACATTGTCGATGACAGGGTGAACCTGGAACTGGAGCGCGCGGTGGGACGCGTGGTACGCGCGTTTGATCCGTGTATCGCGTGTGCAACACATTAGCGGGATTCGCTGGCCGTTGGCGCCTATTGAAGGAGTCTTCTATGCATTGTCAGCGTTACTGGATGATTGGCCTAATACTCCTGCTAATGTTGGCCCTGTGCGCCGGCGGCGTGCACGCGCAGGGCGATGTGACGCACACGGTCCAGGCCGGCGAGAACCTTTTCCGCATCGCCATCTACTACGGGACCACGGTAGACGATATCCTGGCAGCCAACGGCCTTGGCACGGTCTATATCTTCGTGGGACAGAGGTTAGTGATTCCCAATCCCACCCATACCATTCCCCCAATCGCACCGTTGACGCCGCCGCCCGATGGATCCGTGCCCGGGGGGCCGACTCCCGTTCCTGAGCCTGCGATGCCGGGTCTTGATGCGCGCTCGTATCTGGTACAGCCCGGCGATGCGCTGAGCCCGGTTGCGGCGCGGCTTGGCGTCTCTACATGGGCGCTGCTACAAGAGAATGGGTTGATGGGTTTTGGGACCCTGGTTGCCGGGCAGACGCTGCGCATTCCTGAGGGAAATCAGGTTGCGCCTGAACCTACTGCGACGCCAGAAGCCGCCCCCGTGTTGACGGCGACGCCCGAGGTGCCTGCTGCTACACAGACACCCGAGCCAAGTGGGCCCGAGCGCAGCTACACGGTGCAGCATGGCGACACGTTGACCCAGATCGCGGCGCGGTTTGGCACGACGGTGGCGCATGTTGCCCAGCTTAACAGGATCGCGAACCCCTCGCAGATCTACGTCGGCCAGGTATTGCGCCTCGAGGGGACCCCTCCGGTGGTGTTGGGGGGGAGCAAGCTGATTGTCGTCAGCCTGTCGGA
>JAFGNI010000543.1 GCA_016927095.1 Anaerolineae bacterium
CCGCCCGCCGTTGATCCCGCGGCGACAGGCCTCGCCACGCGCCGGGCGAGGCTTTGCGTCGCAGAAAGTGAGTATCGGGGTGGGTATCCGCGTTCGAGCGACGGTTGGGCAGCGGCAGCCCATCGCGCAATGCCTCGCCCCTACACGACCGGCAACGCCTGCAGGACGCGGCGTGGCAGCACCTGTGCTGTTGATGTCGCCCCAATCTGGAACGCACCCGTCGCGCTGTATTGCTTGCCAAGCAGGGCAATAGCTCTATAATACTGGGGTTGCTTCTGGGAGGTGAAGAGTATGCCCCTATATGAATACCAGTGCCAAGAGTGTGGACTGCGCTTCGAGCGGCGCCAAAGCTTCAGCGACGATCCCGTGAGGATCTGCCCTGATTGTGGGGGACCTGTCGTGAGGTTGATCCAGCCCGCCGGGATCATCTTCAAAGGCTCCGGCTTCTACGTCACTGACAACCGTTCCAAGTCCTCCACAGCAATACCCGGCAGTCGCCGAGATGGCGACGAGGGGGACACGTCCTCAAGCAAGACCGAGAGCAAAGCCAAGAGCGATAGCAGCAGTTCCTCAGAGTCTAGCGGAAGCGATACGAGCAGCAAAGCAAAGACCTAGGAGCATTGTACTTTCCCATTCCTTGAGCCGAAGGGCCGGGCATCGATGATCGATACCCGGCCCTTCGCCGTGTCTGGCGGCGTCATAGAAGCGTGGACGGGAGCCGCCTACCTTGCCTTGACCAGCTTCACCACAGTGGCGCCCTCCCCACCCTCGTTGAGAGGAGCCACATCATAGGAAGACACGAGGGGATGCGAGCCCACGTAGCGGCGGACCTCGCGGCGGAGCTTGCCGGTACCCTTGCCGTGCACCACCCGCACCCAGGGCAAAGATGCCATCGCAGCGTCGTCAAGGTAGCGCTCCAGCTCCCGCAACGCTTCTTCGACAGTCTGGCCGCGGAGATCAATCTGTACGCCGGGCGAGGCCACCCGCTGCGGCACCGAGATGCCTGCGCTTTGCGACTCGGCTGCCGCTGCACGCTGGAGCAGCTCGACCTCGTGGCGCGACACCCTGGTCCGGATGGCTCCGGCCTGCACGACGATCTCCTCGCCATCGCTTTCGAGCACCGTACCTTTCACCCCGAAGGAAAGCAGCTTGACGGTATCACCTTCTCCCAAAGGCCCGTCGCGCGTCTCCTCCGCTGCTGCCATCAGATCCTCAAGCAGAGGTTCAGGCTTGGCGGCAGCGGTGTCCAGCTCATACAGTGTGGCCTCGACCTCGTCGAGGGTCGTGCTGGCGCCACTCATCGGCGTGAGCATCATCTTGGTACGCAGGGAACGCAGCTCCGAACGCAACGCCTCGGCATCAGCATCGGCCCGGGCCTCCGCCTGCCGCAGGATCTCGCGCCGCTCCTGTTCAATGCCAGCCAGCCGCTCCCGCAACTCCCGCCGCAGCGTGTCCGCCTCCTCGCGCAAAGTTCTGGCCTCGTCGCGCGCCTCAACCTCTTGGATACGCAGCGCATGGAGGTCGTTGAGCATGTCCTCAGCACGCAGTTCCTCGCCGGAGATCATACCCTGGGCCTGCCGCACGATGGGCTCAGGCATGCCCAACCTGCGTGCAATCGCAAACGCGTTGGACCGCCCGGGCAGTCCGATAGTCAAACGATAGGTTGGGGCCAGCGTCTCCACGTTGAACTCCATCGAAGCATTTCTGACGCCCGGCATGTTGTGCGCATAAAGCTTGAGCTCCGGATAGTGGGTTGCTACAAAGACGGTGCTTCGCTTTTGACGCAGCGCCTCTAACAACGCACGCGCCAGCGCGGAGCCCTCGGCAGGATCGGTGCCCGCGCCAAGTTCGTCCACGAGCACCAGGGCGCGATGATCTAGATCCTCCAGGAACGACAGGATGTTGGTCAGGTGAGAGGAAAACGTCGAGAGACTCTGCTCAATGGACTGCTCATCGCCGATGTCAGCGACAACCCTCTCGAAACAGGAGAGCTGCGAGCCCTCATCCACCGGGATGTGCATCCCCGCCAGGGCCATCAGAGTGAGCAGACCGGCGGTCTTCAACGTCACCGTCTTACCACCGGTGTTAGGGCCCGTGATCACCAAGACATGGGTGTCATCGGCGATGTCGATGTCGACGGGAACGACCTCCTCTGGGGGGATCATCGGATGCCGGGCCCCACGCAACCGAACCACAGTGCCAGGATACAGGTTGTCGCCTTCGGCCTCAGGCGGCGTCCGGGGGATCGCAATGAGTTCGGGAGCTGTTGCAAGAAACGACTCCGCGTAGCGAGCCTTGGCGAGGACTAAGTCCAGCTCGGCCAGCGCGTCCAGCGTGTGAGCGATCTCATCTGCCTGAGCACCCACCCGCCCAGAGAGCTCGCGCAGCAGGCGGATGATCTCCTCCTCCTCAGCCAGCGCCAGCTCACGAAGAGCGTTGTTCAGATCAACGATCGACGCAGGCTCGATGAAGAGAGTCGCGCCGCTGGAGGAGCGGTCATGCACGATGCCCTTGACATGGCCCTTGAAGTCGGCCTGGACGGGTATGACAAAGCGACCGTCACGGCGCGTGATCAGTGCCTCTTGTAGATAAGGCGCGACCTCCGAAGACGAAATAATGCGGCGAAGACGATCCTGAACCCGGTCCTGAGTGATGCGAAGTTCCCGACGAATGCGCCCCAGCTCCTCCGAAGCACTGTCGCGCACCTCACCGCGGTCATCAAGCACGCGTTCAATGGCCTCCGCGAGGCCGGGCAGGGCCTCCACGCGCCAGGCGATGTCTGCGAGGCCTGGAAACTGCGCCTCCAGGCGGGTGAGGATGCGGCGAATGCGTGCCGCCCCCAACAAGGTCCCCCGAATCTCCAGGAAATCGCTTGGGTGGAGGGTCACGCCGTGCCGCGCGCGCTCGGCCAGAGGGCGAATATCCATCACGCCCCCGAGCGCGAAATCCGGATGGGCCTTGAGGAGCGCACGTGCTTCGGTGGTCAGCACCAGCCGTTCGGTGGCTTCCCGAATGTCGAAGACGGGCTCGAGGGCCAGGGCCAAGGCGTGGCCACCCGAGAAGTCAGTATGACGCGCAAGGCGTCTCAGGATCTCCGGGTACTCCAGTGTGATCCAATGACGGTCCATCGACTCTCCAAAAACTGCATAGCTCCCAGCGTCACTGCGGGTAGAGCGCGGGCGGCAGCCCGCGGAAGAACGGCGCGAAAAGCCACCGGTAAGCGCTCAGCACCGACACCGTATAGGGACGGAGCTGCGATGCGAAATACCATGTCCGTAGCCGCACCCATCCGGTTTGGTTGTTGTCCCACGTCTCGTTCACCATCACGCCGAAGCTGTTGTTGAGTAGCGAGATCAGAATGGCAGCAATGACGATCCCGAGGATAAGTCCTCCCAGGTTGTCCAGGAAACCAATCTTCGGCAGCTTTGTCACCGGAAAGGCTATGCGCGTCAGGATGAAACCCGTCACAAAAAAGACCAGCAGCAGTATGTCGAAGATAATCCCCCGGAACAGCACGGGGTTGTCACCGGACAGCGCCTGCAAGCGAAACGCCACTTCCTGATAGAGGACCGCGCTCAGAAGCGTCGCAGCCCATAACGCCACTAACGCGAAGACGGCGCGCACGAGTCGTGAGAAGGTCATCAGAATCACGATCCCCACCCCGAGAAAGATCAGCAGCCAATCGATGGATGTCAGCATGGGTGCTCCTCCTATCCGTGATCCAGAAGGCGACGTCGATGGACGAGACAGACACCCGAATTATACCATGCCTTAACCTAGCTGCGCACCCCAAGGTTCATCGAGGTCAGATGATTCGTGGTTGAGAGGCAAGAGGCACCGACCGTCGAATCGTGAGGCCTCACACGACTACCTTCCGGGAAGCTTCAAAGCTTCCCGGAAGGTACCGGCGCGCCCGACGAGGCCCATCACTCTCCCCGGTAGAAGATGCGATAGATACGACCTTCACCGTCATCCGAGATGAGCAAGCTGCCATCGGAAGCAGTGACGACATCGACGGGGCGGCCCCACTGAGAGCCCTCGGAACGGAGCCAACCAGTCGCGAAATCCATCACGGCACCAGCCTCGCCATCCTCAATGGGGATACGCACGACCTTGTAGCCGGCCGGCACCGAACGATTCCAGGACCCGTGGAGCGCGACGAACAGGTCACCTTGGTACGCTTCAGGAAAGGCCGATCCCGTGTAGAAACCCAG
>JAFGNI010000544.1 GCA_016927095.1 Anaerolineae bacterium
GAGGCGCTCCAACAAGCGCGGGCGTGGTACAGAGTCCTGTCGTAATGGTGGGACATAGAGCTTTGTAGCCAGGAGCGGCGTGATCATCCTTCATCTCCTGTTGGCATTTCACGCGACCTCTGCCCACCAGAGACCTGGCCTACCAAGTGCGATCCAGAGACCTCCCTATCCTACCGCGTACTGCCACCGCCCGCAACAGCAGACCGTGAACAACCGCAGGGGAGCGGCACGAGGAAGGTCAAGCCAGGGTATCTGAACGCCCTTGCCGGAGGAGCACGCTCATGAATAGGGCGTCTGAGCGTCTCATACGGGACAGAACTAGTCCAGATCGAAGTGGGGCGACAGCACCTTTTTTGCCGATTCCCTTGCTTTGGCTGCCAATTCCATCGGATCCCATCCCCAGTACTCGGGGCGGAACAGCTCTACCGAACAGTCGCCGTTGTAGCCAAGTCCCCGCAATCGCCGCCAGATATCATCGAGGGGAATCACGCCCAGACCGGGCAGGAGCGTTTTGCATCGGTGATGGCTTCTTTGGGCACGTCTTCGGGGTCGGATGTCATGGATGTGGCTCCGTGAAAACCCAACCTCATGGTTCACTCCTTTGTCCTAGGATTCGGGCAGCGGTGTTGGCGACATCCGAACCATCAGTGCAACCGGTACCGTCCATGTCTGCGGGGGGCAGACGACCTCCATAGTGGATCACAGCATCCGTAGTTTGTCAATAGCTCAAGTACTCATATACAATCCGAAGACAGTGGGTGTACTCTGTGCATATGCCCTGCTCAGATGCAGAGATTACGTGCATAGGAGCGGGTACCTAGGGTGAACCGCAATCATGGGCTGACAGATCGAGCTACGAGGAGGGGCTGGAAGAAGTGTACAGCACACTGCACCTATCGTGGCACAAGCCGATCAGCCGCTGCCTATTCGCAGACTGGGTCCACTGGGGAGGCACCATGAGAGACGAGAACCGCTTAGGTGGCAAGGTGGCGTGGGTGACTGGGTCATCGCGAGGGATAGGCCGGGTCGTCGCGGACCATCTGGCCAGTCTGGGGGCTCGAGTGGTGGTTCACGGCACAAGTCCAACCTCGACCCGGGCCTTCAGCGAGGCAGAATCGCTGGATGCGGTCGCGCAGGCCATCGCCGGCACCTATGGCGTCGAGGTTTTGGCCGTCACCGGCGATCTGTCCGATGAGGCTACGGTGCACGCCAACGTCGCGGAGATCCAGGCGCGCTTCGGCGAGATCGACATTCTGGTCAACTGCGCGGGCGGTGACATCGGCGCCGTGGGCACCGGCGGGCCGATGGGCGGCAAGCCGCCGGGGAACGATCCGCTGAACATCTCACTGGAAGATATCCGGACGGTATTGGACCGTAATCTGATGACGTGTATCCTGACCTGCCGCGCGGTTGCCCCGGCGATGATGGCGCGCAAGCGAGGCTGGATTGTCAACGTCGGCAGTATCGCCGGAATGGTGGGGCAGGTCGACGGTGCGATCTACAGCACGGCGAAAGCGGCGGTCCACGCGTACTCCCGCTGCTTGGCGGCGATGCTGCGACCCTATAGCGTCACCGTCAACGTCGTCGCGCCGGGTCTGATCGTGACGCCGCGGTTCCTAGCGAGCCGAGAGACGGATGACGACATGAAGGTCGTGGACGGCACGTTGGAGCGTTACGGGTGGCCAATTGAGGTGGCCAGGGCTGTGGCGTTCTTGGTTACGCCGGCGTCCTCTTTCGTGACGGGGCAGGTGCTGCGGATCGACGGCGGGCTGCAGCTTTGGCCAGGGTAGGTCCGCGAATCGCGTTCTCCGCAACTCCTGTATATCCCAGCGATTGGTGCAGGGCACGCCGTATGCATCTCACGCGAGCAGTGGGCGCAGTGCGCCGCGGCCTTCACCCGAGACTTTGGTGTGTCGACTACGGCATGCCGTAGTGGGGGTGTCGCCAGATACGCTCAAAGCAACGGCAGCGCCCAGGGCCCGCAGAAGGCCCCTGGGCGCACTGGCGGGATGTGCGTCGCTCAGTGCGAGGGCTGGGTGAGGAGGCGCCGGGCCAGGCGCACGGCACCCTGTGCGGGCTCGGGCACGGGGGTGATGGGGGAAAGGGAGAGTCCCCGTGACGCGGCGGCAGCCCGGAAGTTCTCGACGATGGCGGGCGCATGCAGGATGACGCCCCCGGCCAGGGCGCAAGGCACGGGCTGTGGCAGCGCAAGCTGGGCAACCACCGCTCGGGCTGCGCGCGCGAGTTCCTCACCGGCACTGCAAAGTAATGCCCTGGCGGTTGCGTCCCCCTGCGCTGCGATGGACACGGCGACCGGGGCCAACGCGGCAATCTCGGTACGAGGCACCTCAGGTCGATAGAGGTAGGCGATCAGATCCTGCGGTTTCTCGAGTGACCACTGTTCGAGGATCGCCTGCGTGAGCGCCGTCGCCGGCCCGCGGCCATCGGCGGCGCGGGCTATCGCCTGTAGGGCCGCCAGACCGATGGCGTAGCCACTGCCCTCATCGCCAAGGAGATAGCCCCAACCGCCTGCGCGACCGGCGCGCCCCCGCGTGTCCTCGCCGTAGACCAGCGAGCCGGTGCCACAGAGGACGGCGATGCCCCAACTGTTGGGTGTCCCGGCGGCAAGGGCCAGTTGGCCGTCGTGGACCACCCTGACCGGGACGCCCGGGTAGCGCCGGTGGACCCACCGCTGCCATAGTTCGCGATCCGCGGTCCTGCCCGCGCCAGCCATACCCAGGCAGAGTGCGGCCGGCGTCACCGGCTTGCCCGAACAAGCGCGGTCGATGGCCACCTCGACGGAACCGCAAGCTATCTCTGGCCCCACGGCCTGCACATTGGAGGGCCCACCCACGCCCTGGCCCAGGACCTGTCCTGAGGTGTCCGCCAACAGGGCGAGGGTCTTGCTCCCGCCGCCGTCAACGCCGATGACCAGCGCGCCTTCCTCTGCTGCGTGGGCCTCACCCATAGGTATCTCTCAGCGCATCTCGCACCACGCCGTCATGGTCGGCCAGTCGCTGCCGGGCTTGATCCGGTTTGACGCCGGCAAGGACCGTGACGATCGCCGTCTTCACCTCCTGGTTGCACTGTTGCAGGACCTCGGCAGCCTGGTCTTCTTCGATATCACAGGCCTGCGCGACGATGCGTCGCGCGCGATCGCGCAGCTTGGCGTTGGTCGCGCGCAGGTCGACCATGAGGTTGCCATAGGTCTTCCCCAGACGGATCATCACGCCGGTGGAGAGCATGTTGAGCACCATCTTCTGCGCCGTGCCGGCCTTCAGGCGCGTCGATCCGGTCACCACCTCGGGGCCTACAATGACTGAGATGGTGATGTCGGCATAGGTGTCGATGAGGGCGGGCCGGTTGCAGGTCACGCCGATGGTCAGCGCGCCACGGGCACGCGCCTCGGCAAGGCCCCCCAGCACGTAGGGCGTGCCGCCGCTGGTGGTCAGCCCGACGACGGTATCCCGACCGGTGACTGCGAGATCGGCGATGTCCCGAGCTCCCGCGCTATGATCATCCTCCGCGTCCTCCTGTGCCCGCGTGATGGCCTCAGGGCCACCGGCTATCAGGCCAATGACGAGGTCGTAGGGTGTGTTGAAGGTGGGCGGGCATTCCGAGGCGTCCAGGATGCCCAACCGGCCTGAGGTGCCCGAGCCCATGTAGATCAGCCGGCCGCCTTCTGCTACGCGCGCCGCGATCCGGTCGATGGCCTTGGCAATCTGCGGCAGCGTCTGTTGCACAGCATCCGCTACCTTGTGATCCTCGGCATTCATGATCGTGACCATCTCCAAGGTAGGGACCGCGTCGATGGCCAAGGTGTTAGGATTCCGGGATTCGGTGGTCGTGGGTGCGATGACGTTGTTAGCCATAGCGTCTCCTCTTGCCAGGTGTGATGGCGCCCAGCACAACGGGGTGGCGCGCGCCTGTGGCGGCGGGCAGGTTGCTGGGGCGATGATGAAATGTCTCGTAGGCCAGGACGGCGAAGGCGACCGCCTCCTTGGCCTCGACACCCAGGCCGAGCGCGTCGGAGCTGATGACGTTGGCGCCCGCCAGCCGGTCGCGGAGCATGCGCATCAGGGTCCGATTCTTGGCCCCGCCGCCGCTGACGATCA
>JAFGNI010000545.1 GCA_016927095.1 Anaerolineae bacterium
AGCATGCCCTTCAGCGCCCGGCTGTAGGGCATCTGGGCCAGGCCGCGCTCCCAGAGCACCGTGGCCAAGCCGACAATCAGGGTGATCACGTTGGCCCAGACGATCTCGAGCGTGTTGTTGGGCCAGCGGCCGATGAGGGCCGGGGCGATGTACCAGAGGAGGAAGATGATCCACGGCAGGAAGACCGTCGCGGTCAGGCGCGAGTAGATGAAGCTCTCTCGATCGCCGATCCGGCGCCGGTACCAGACGAACTCGGCCAGGCAGACGATGAGGTAGGCGTAGAAGCCGGCCTTGTAGTGCTGGAAGTTCGACTCCACGATGCCGCAGACCAGGCAGAGGGGCGCGACCGGAAAGAACCGGTAGATGCCGTACATGGCCAGGAAAACGAACCAGAAGGCGACGCCCTTGCGGAGGACGTTCGCGTGGTAGATGGTGTCCATCACAACCTCCGATCCCGAGCTTGACCGATGGGGTGCCGTCGACAGGGCCGGCCAAGGGCGAGGTGCAACGCCATCACGCTTTGTCCCTGGCACCACGTCCATTCTCGCACAGATGGCGTGGATTGTCCATCGCCCGCTCAAGCCAGACACGGCAAACGCCGCACGGCGGCTGTGCTGTAGGGTGGGTAGCCGACCCGCCCCGGGCCCCAAGGGCCAGTCAACGGCGTCGATCCGGACCTGGGGCTAGCCGGCATCGGCAAGCGCCGAGCGGCGGCTGCTGCGCAGCCGGGGCGGGTCGGCTACCCGCCCTGCATGGCTCCGGCTAGCAGGGGACTTCGCTGTGTCGCTCCGTGCAGGCTACATCGATTTTCGGTCGCGCCTCCGGCTGCTGGTGAAGCGCCCCCAGCCAGACCCCGGCGATCACCATCGCAGCGCCAAGGAGGAACGATGGCGTGATCGCCTCCCCCGCGAGCAACGCGCCCAAGACCACGGCAGACACGGGGATCAGCAGGCCCAAATAGGAGGCCGCCGAGGCCGTCCAGTGGGAGAGGACGTAGAGGAAGAGGTAGAAGACCACCACCGAGCCGATGACGACTAGATAGGCGTAAGCGGCCCAGGTGCGCGCCGTGGCAGGCAGGGCCCATCGTTCGCCCATCAGGCGGGAGAGCGCCGCCAGGAGCGGCACCCCTGTCGTCAGGGAGACCGCGTTGTAGACCATCGGGTCGCTGTTGGGAAATAGCTTGTAGACGACACCCGACTCCGCGGTGCAGGCAACGCCGGCGACCAGGGCGAGCACAGAGGGTACGTGCATGGCGCCGCCGAAGCCGCCGACGGCGCCCAACAGCACGCCCGCCGTTGCGACCAGCGCGCCGACCAACCCGCGCCAATGGAGGATCTCCAGGCCGTGGCCCGCGGCGAAGAAGAGGGTCATCAGCGGCGCCAATGCGATCACTGCGCCCGCAAGCCCTGCCGGGGCGCGAACGAGGCCCCAATACAGGCCCGCGTACGCCAATCCTATTGACAGGAGGCCATAGAGCACGGCCCCGAGGAGGGCCCGGCCCTTCGGGACGGGCGTGTGGCGCACGAGGACGATACTCCAGAAGATGAGCGCGGCTGCGCTGAACCGGAGGGTCGCGCCCCAGAAGGGGGGCAGCCCCGAGTTGCTGAACCGCACCGCCACGACGTTGCCGCCGGCCAGGAAGGCCGCCAGCAGGAACGCGGCCAACGTGGACCAGTCCGGGCGGGACGCTGCCGCGCGGGACGCGGACGCCGTGTCCGCAGAAGACTGTCTGTTACCCATGGTTGTCTCCTCACTGTGTCACGATACATGCCTGTGCCTCGCCAAAGGTAGCACGCGAGGGGCCTGCAGGCAGCTCCTTCGCGGCGTAAGCGTCGGTGAGGGCGGTGAAGCTCTCGGTGCCGGTCCGGTGGGTGGCGGTGGATCTTGCCGATGGTGAGGGTGAGCTGTATCTGTCGTATAGGATATTTATATCATCATAATAGTATATATAGCTGGCGATGTCAAGGTGCCTTTCGGGTAGCGCAACGCCGGCGATGGTTGGGGGGCTGCGTGCCGTCGCTCTCTGTAGCCGTTTGGTATGCGCCTTGAGGGGCCTTTTGGTACGATGACAGCCGCCATCCCCATGAGCATCCAGGGCCTTTCGCTGAAGATGCACGCGTCTGCCGACTGTGGGGTCTCAGACTATAATACGGTTCGCTAGCTTAGGCCGGGCAGACTCGTCGAACGTTAGCGGACAACGTGCTCAAGCTCTATCATCGGGTTGCAGGCCGGTCGCGCGGGTATCGAGCTCCATCCACGCGGTCGCATCTTGGGTGGTTTGTTGCGCGACACCTTTCGGCAAAAAACGCAGACATGACAGTGCGACGACCATGAGGGTTCCCGTCGCAGGAGGGCATGATGCAAAGGACGATGAAAGCTGTGCGATATCACGACTATGGCGGGCCAGAGGTGCTCTGTTACGAGGATGCCCCGATCCCGGAGCCGGGACCGCGCGACGTCCTCGTCCGCGTCCACGCGGCGGGGGTGAATCCCGCCGACCGGCAGATACGCGCCGGTTTGCGGTTCCGGCTGGAGCAACCCTTTGTGTTCATCCCAGGCTGCGAGATCTCCGGCGTCGTCGAGACGTGCGGAGCCGACGTCAACGCACTCCGTGTGGGTGACAGTGTCTACGGCATGCTCGGATTAGCGGGTGGGGGGTACGCGGACTATGCGGTCGCCG
>JAFGNI010000546.1 GCA_016927095.1 Anaerolineae bacterium
GTGTCGGGATCGATGCGGATGTTGGTAGTGTCTGGCACCTGCTTAACTGCGACAAGTGCGTGGAACAAACTACACCTCCTCAGAATGAATGAAACGGAACAAACAGCTTACAGCACCCAGATCGTGCGCTATAGATCAGATAAGACCCAGCTCCTGGGCTGCCTGCGTCAGCTCATCGCGGAACTTCGGATGCGCAATGCTGATAAGGGCTTTGGCGCGTTGCCGGACGCTCATGCCATAGAGATCCACGGCGCCGTACTCCGTGACCACCCAGTGCACGTGGTTGCGCGTGGTCACCACCCCGGCGCCCTGCTTGAGCTGCGGCACGATGCGGGTCATCGTCTCGTGCCGCGCGGTGCTGGGCAGCGCGATGATGGGGACGCCCCCATCAGAGCGGGAAGCGCCGTAGATGAAGTCCATTTGTCCACCTACGCCGCTGTACAGTTTGGAGCCAATGCTGTCGGCACAGACCTGCCCCGTCAGATCCACCTCGATCGCGCCGTTGATCGCCACTTGGCGGTAGTTCTGTCCGACGACGCACGGGTCGTTAATGTAGTCGGTGCGATGGAGCTCAACGAGATCGTTGTGGTCCAGCCAGCGATAGAGCGCGCGCGACCCCAAGACAAAGCCGGCTGTGATCTTCCCCCGATGGAGCGTCTTGCGCGCGCCGGTGATCACCCCCTTCTCCACAAGCGTCATCACCCCGTCGGAGAAAAGCTCGGTATGAATGCCCAGGTCCTTCTTGCCCTCAAGGTAGGGAAGGACGGAGTCTGGGATAGCGCCGATGCCCATCTGCAGCGTCGCGCCATCGGGAATGAGCTCCGCGATATGCCTAGCGATGTCCTCAATGGTGGGATCGCCGGGGACGGCGCTCATCGCGAACTCATCAAGGGGGGCGTCGGTTTCGACGATGTAGTCGATATCCCGGACGTGGATGAAGGTGTCCCCGGCGATGTACGGCATCTGAGCGTTCACCTGCGCCACGATGCATTCTGCCGACTCGGCGGGGGATTTGGTCAGCCCGGTCTCGATGCTGAAGGAACAGAATCCGTGGGCGTCCGGCGGGGACAGGTGCACGAAGGCGACATCCACGGGGAGGATCCTGCGCTTGAAGAGCAGCGGAAACTCCGAGAGCAGCACTGGTGTGAAGTCGGCGCGCCCATCCCAAATGGCCTGCCGCGATTGGTGACCGATGAACATCACATTGGCTCGCAGATGCCCATCCATATCGGGCGCGCTCCAGGGCGCCGGCCCCACGGTTAGGGTCTGGGCGACCTCCACGTCTGCCACGTTGGGCGCATGGGCGACCAGGGCGTCGGTCAGGACCCTGGGAACGCTGCAATTGCCCGTCAGAAAGACGCGTTCTCCGGAGTGTACTGTGGCGGCAATCGCTTCTTCGGCGGTGGTGACCTTTTGTGCGTAGGTGGACTGCCAGTCTGAGTGTGGAATTGTCATAACCTGGACCTAGAGCACCCCATAAGATACGCTGGAATCATCGATGATTTGGCCGTTGCGCATCACGACGCCGCGGCGTAGCGCCTCGTTCTGCGCGATGGCTGAGGCGACACCCATCTCCGCCACGTGCCGTATATAGGACCACGCGGCGTTGTTGAACGCAAGCGTCGATGTGCGCGGCACCGACCCCGGAACGTTGGGAACGCAATAATGGAGGACGTCCTCCTCGATGTAGGTTGGATTGTCGAACGTGGTGGGCCGGCTGGTCTCAGCACATCCCCCGTGGTCGATCGCAAAATCAATGATTACCGCGCCCTTGCGCATGGTGCGCAGCATCTCGCGCGTGATGAGGACCGGCGCCCGTTTGCCGGGATTCCGCACAGCCCCAATCACGACATCGGCGAATCGTGTGACGTAGGCAACATTGAAGTCGTGATCGATCATCGTGGTCACCCGGCCCTGGAATTGGTTGTCCAGGTCACGGAGCCGCTCGAGGGAGCGGCTGAGGATAAAGACCTTGGCGCCCAGGCCCAGGAACGCTCGCGCCGCGTTCTGGCCCACGGTGCCTGATCCCAAGACGACAACGTCGCCCGCGGAGACGCCGGGAACGCCGTTGAGCAGTACGCCGCGCCCGCCATTCTGGCGCATCAACAGGGTGCCCGCGATGTACGGCGCCATCCGTCCTGCGACTTCGCTCACCGGCTTGAGGATTGGGAAATCATGCTTGTCCTTCTTGATCATCTCGTAAGCAAGCGCGGTGATGCGGCGTTCCCGCATGGCCTCCACATCCTCGTCGGGAATCTGCGATAGGCCGAGGAAGCACATAAGCGTCTGCCCGTTGGGCATCCACTCGATCTCCTCGCGGGTGGGGTGCAGCACCTTGAGCACCATGGAGCCTCTTGCGTAGAGCTCTGCCCCATCGTGGACCAGTTTGGCGCCCATGCGCTCGTAGTCGTAGTCGCAGAACCCGGCGCCGACCCCGGCACCGCTTTCCACGAAGCATGTATGCCCATCCTTAAGCAGCAGGCCGACACCGGTGGGCGTCAGCCCTACGCGCTCCTCACCTGGAAGTCTTTCCTTCGGAATGCCGATATTCATCCTGTGCTCCTTTCGATACACGATCTCCTGCACAAGCAGCTAGCCGGAAACCGGGCGCGAAGGCTTAGTGCTAAGCGGTGTCGAGGCTTGTGCCAGCGCCGTCCACACTGAAGATCACACAGCGCCCGGTGCACCCTCGACGGTGTCTTGGGGTGTCGCTTCGGAACGCCGCTATGCCATTCGCGCGACACCGTTGTCCGCGCGGGACACGTAGACCGTGGGTTGCCTGTCGTGCTGAGCCTCGTAGACCTCAACTAGGTGCGCTTCAACATCAGGTGCCGCATCTGCATCGGCTAGCGCGATGATACAACCGCCAAAGCCGGCGCCGGTTAGGCGCGCACCATAGCACCCCTCGACCTCAGCCGCCGCCTCGACCAGCGTGTCGAGTTCCGGAATGCTGACCTCGTAATCGTCGCGCAGACTGCGGTGGCCTTCGAGCAGCAGCTCCCCGACGTGTGCCATACGGCCCTCATAGAGGTCGCGCGCCACCTGCAGAACGCGGGCGTTCTCGGTGACGACGTGGCGGGCCCGCCGGTAGACGACCTCAGGGAACTCGTCCTCGTGACGGGCCAGCAGCTCGGGGGTGACGTCGCGCAGCGCCTTGACCTCAGGGTAGTGCTCCTGAAGCACGCTGACGGCCTGCTCGCATTGGGCACGGCGCACGTTGTATTCCGAACCCGTCAGCGACCGGCGCACCATGCTGTTGGCGACGATGATCGCGATGTCCTCGGGCACGTTGAAGTAGGCCCGTTCCAGGGTTCGGGTATCCAGCATCATCGCGTGATCCGCCTTGCCACAGGCGCTGATCATCTGATCCATGATCCCACAATTGACGCCGACGTATTGATTCTCCGCTCTCTGGCAGAGCAGGGCAAGGTCGGAGAGCTTCATCTCGATACCGCTGAGCAGGTTCCAGGCGTAGGCGAAGGCCACCTCAATCGCCGCGGAGGAGGACATCCCGGCGCCCACCGGCACGTCCGAGGTCAGCACCCCGTGGATGCCCACGGGCTTAAGTCCACGCTCCAGCATCGCCCAGACCACGCCCTTGGGGTAGTCGGCCCAGCCACCGTTGCTCACCGGCACATCGTCCATCATGAAGGCCTGATCGTCGTTGCCCATGTCGACGGCTCGGATGCGCGACAGCTCATCCCCGCTGGGCGAGACCGCAAGCCACGCAGCGCGGTCCACCGCCACGGGCAGGACGAAGCCATCGTTGTAGTCGGTGTGTTCGCCGATGATGTTGACGCGACCCGGCGCCCGTATAATCATCGCCGGTTCCTCCTGGAACCGTGCGTGGAATGCGTTCCTGACTTTCGTGTGCAGCTCGTGTTCGGTCACAGCCACCTCCCCGGATACGGAATTCGATTATAGCTTCTTCCAATACCTTCGCCAACAGCCCCTTCTCTTCCGGGAAGCTGCGTCTCATCCTGTCCGCGCAGCGCCACCTCACACGCAGCCCGCCACGCGACTGTCCAAGCACCTGCTTCCCGGAAGGTGTGGTCGTCCGCTTCACGCATCGTCGACGTCGACCAAGAACCCATGTTCAGCCAGCAGTTGCCGGATGCGCTCCCGGTCTTTCTCGCGCACAACCGCAAGCTCTGGTGTCAGGCGCGCGACAATCAGCGGCATCAGCTCCGGAATCTGGAGCTGCTTCGGATCGCTGACCCGCAAGATCCACGGATGCGCCAGCTTTGTCTGTCCTTCGCCGCGGTAGGCACGCTGGATGGCGGTCTCCAAGGTCGACGGCAGCGCTTGGCTGGCTGTGGCCTCCTTCAGGAAGGTGGTGATGCGCCCCAAGGGGATACGCTGCCTCTTGGCTCGATCTAGCGAAGCTGGCGTGAGCCGGTACCGGTATCCCTCAGCCGGCGTGGCATCCCCCTCCTGGATGCGCTCTGCGATGCGGCTCAACTGAAACCGCTCGTAGCGCCGCCGGCGAGGTGCGATCACATCTGCGTTGGCGAGCAGCCGCAGTGGCGAGGGTTCCGGCAACGCCGGTGGCGCAGCAAGGTCGAGAACCGCCGCGCCGGCCTCCGATAGCCGGAACACGTCTTCACGCGCCGTGCCAGCCGCGTGGCCCGTGTCCACGAGGCCCAGCCAGGACAAGGGGCCAGCAATCAAAAAGGCGATGAGCTCGCCCTCCACCGCATCCCATGCCTCGAATCCCCGCAGCGGGATCTCCGTCTGTGCATCGCGAGGGGCCCAAGTGTCGTAGATGCCATCCTGTCGCAGGAAGTCGGTGGCGTAGGTCTTGACGTACGATTTGAAGGCTTCGATGGTGTACCATGCGCCCGGCTCACATCGTGACAGCGCGCGGAGGAATGCCTGGCGGGTGCTGCGCGGTGCGTTGGGCCACGGGTTGACCGGATCTGGCTTCAGGGCAGGGATGTGCGCTACATCGTTCCAAGTTTCGCTCGCGATCCAGGCATGGGCCAGCGCTGACCACTGCGTCCAGAGATCTGCCTTCAGCCAGCTCAGGATCTCGTTGGCGCCAGGACGTGGGCGCCCGCTATCATCCGTCCGGATCCACCCGGTCTCCTCGCACAGGCCCTTGAGCAGCCTGAGTCGTGCCTCAGCCGGTGGGTTGAGGGCGCTCAGTGGTGGGTCCGGTGCCGTCTCCTCGCGCTGGAGGGCGGCCCACACGGTGACCAGGTCGTCGGCGAGGCTGTCGGTCCCCAACGTAACCGCCTCCGGTGCCGTGGTCGTGGGTGGCGGAGGGATCTCGAGCGGGGGTGGTGCCGGCATATAGAGCCTGAGGTCCTCCGGCACAAAGGCCATTTCCACGGCCTGCCCGTCCTGGTCGGCAAAGGCGCGTTGCACCAGGCCCATGAACCACAGCGCCTCGGCAGCGGAGGCCGGCTCGCGCCAGAGCGCCTCGCGCTCAACGCGCCCGGCGCCCAGCGTGCGGACCTCGCCGTTGCGCCGCACGAAGACGGCCCAGGGCAACGCGCTCTCGTGGCGCAGCACATCGTCAAGCGCAGCTTGTTGCTCGGCGGGCAGATCCGCCAGAACAGCAGCGACGGATTCCGCGGAGGCCATCGCCGCCACCAGTTCCGCAGCCATATCGGCCTTGCGTGTCGTGGTCAGCTGAATGTTCCAGAGGCTGGCAATGATACGGAGGCGTGCCGGGTCGCTGTCGAGTAGGGCTTGGTAGAGCGTTCTCAGTGCCATAAATGACCGGAGTCCATTTCTTGATCGGTGGTCATTATAGTCTCCCTGCCGCTTCCGGCAACCGTCCAAGCTAGGGCTATCGCATTTCACCTCAAGTCAGCCACAGATAGCCCTTCTTGGGGTTCAAATGCGATAGCCCTGCCGTCCAAGCTAGACCTCGCCAGCAGAGGGCCCCGTTTGTCGTAGCGACTTCAGTCGCTGGTACTCTCCGCGCGAGTCCTAAGATCGTCCCTGTCTACAAGCTCTGCCAGCGGAAGGTCCCGTTCGTAGTAGCGACTTCAGTCGCTGGTGCTCTTGGTGAATGCGAACTGTTGACCCCGGTCAGTTGGCACACTATAATCCCACCGAACAGGCTACGTGGGCCAGGAGGTGGCTGATGAAAGTCTTGCTTTCCGGCAATGAAGCGATTGCCCTGGGCGCGTGGGAGGCCGGTGTGCAGTACGCCTCGGCGTACCCCGGCACGCCCTCGACCGAGATCCTTGAGAACTTCGCGCGCTACCCCGGCGTGCGGGCTGAGTGGGCCAGCAATGAAAAGGTCGCCCTGGATAGCGCGATTGGCGCCTCCTTCGGGGGTGGTCGGACGTTGGTGGCGATGAAGCACGTGGGGGTCAATGTCGCAGCGGACAGCTTGATGTCCGTCTCCTACACCGGCGTCAAGGGCGGGCTGGTGTTGGTCAGCGCCGACGATCCTGGCGCGTTCTCGTCCCAGAATGAGCAGGACAACCGCCAGTATGCTCGCCACGGCAAGTTCCCGTGCATCGAGCCCGCCGACAGCGAGGACGCCCGCCAGTATGTCGGGATTGCGCTCGAGGTTAGCGAGGCCTTTCAGACACCCGTGATGCTGCGCTCGACGACGCGACTGTCACACTCCAAGTCGGCGGTGGCGGCGCGTGTGCCCGACGCTCGGGA
>JAFGNI010000547.1 GCA_016927095.1 Anaerolineae bacterium
CCCGGCCACGCGGGCGGCCCGAGCTTGCTCGATGCGGATCAGGGCCAACTGATTCTCCATCTCTTGGTAGACCTTGTCCACGCGCAGGTGGGCGCTCTGGAGTGCTAAGAGCTGGTCGTACATAGTGCCTGCCTCGTTCTGGTGGCAGTAGGCCAGATCCGGCTCTATACCGTCGGCGCCGCACAGCTCGATCAGTTCAGCCCTATACTCAGCATCCAGCTCGGCGAGGGCTTCACCTAACGCCGTTTCGTTGTCATCAAGGTCACGCTGGGTGCCTAACAGCGCCTCGAGCTTCTGATCTGCCTGGCTATATGTTGCTTGGGCGATGTCGTGGGCCGCGACGAAGTTGCTTTCCTCCAGCGGCACTCCCCCGTGCGCCTCGTCGAAATGCAGATAGAAGGGCACGTAGCCGGCTTCATAGCCCAGAGGATTCTTGTCATGCGCCAGATAGGTGAACATGCGTTGCATGTCGGCGATGTTCTGCGTGAGAGCCTGATACGCCGCCTGGTACGCAGCGTCGTTGGTTGCACCCGACCAGCCCTCAGTCAGGCGGTCGAGCAGCGCCAACCCTGCCGTGGCCCTATCGAACCCCTCGCGGAGCGTGGCGTCTGCTTCGCTCTTGCCGGCGAGGGTGTACTGGCGGAACTGGCGTTCCGCCAGCTCGAGGTAGGCCCGGCTCTCCCGCGAGGCCGCCTCCGCCAGGCGGACAATGTCGGCGTACGTCGCTGGCCCATCGGCCAAGGGAGAACTGCGGGTCGGTTGCAGTGCGAGGATGGTGGTGTAGAGGTCGCCCGACAGCAGCTCCAGATAGGAGTCGGTCGCCGCAACGAGGTGCCCTCGCGCCACCTCCAGTCTCGCGAGCTGACAGCCGAGGCTGGGCTGGCTTCCGGGGCAGGTGGGCAGCAGCCGCATATCCAGCGCGCGCACCATTGCGTCGTTGCCAAGGAGAAGCCCGCCGGTGGCCAGCTCCCAGCGCGTATCTAGGCGCCCCCTGAGCGCGTGCTCCCGGCGTTCCGCGGTCCTCCCCACGCATGTCAGGGCGTTGGCGAAATGCTGGTCGGCGGCGATGAGGGGGGTAGGATCATAGGCGTCGAGGGTGACCTGGATCGTGTCTCCTGGACCCTGGTGGAAGCCGGTGCGGTACGCGCTGCCCGTCTGGAGCTTGTCGTGGCCCAGCGTCACCTGGTCGCCGTAGTACTGCTCCTCGTAGGCGCCCATATCCACCTGCGGCGCGCCGTAGATGCCCGAGAAACGAGGGTTGCCTGCCAAGTCCGCGGTGACGCCAGCAGGGACGGCGTCGTTGTCCCCGGCGTCGAGGGCGGGCGAAGCACACGCTAGAGTCAAGTCGCCGGCTGCGGCGCTCACAAACTGGGGATCGTCATCGATGATGGCGTCGCAGCTTGCGCCAGCGGGGCACCCGCCCTGAACCAGGGTGTGGGTCAGCGTCAGGGCCGCCGACCCGGCGATCGGTGTCTGCACCGGCGCGTTGCCCCACAGAATGCTGTTGGCCAGCGTGAGCCCATCAGCGTCGCTGCCGATTGCGCTGCCGCTCGTCCCTGCGCTGTTGCCGTGGAAGGTGAGGTTGGCGAGCAGGGGATCCCCGCCGTCGTTGTAGAACCCCCCGCCCGTCTGCCCGGCGGTGTTCCCGCTGAGGCGGAGATTGACCAACGTCGGGCTTCCCCCGGCGTTGTAGACGCCGCCGCCGCGGTCATCGGGCGTTGCACCGGTGGCTTGTCCCCCGGTGATGACAAAGGCCTCCAACACGTCGATCGCGGTCAGGTCATCGTAGCCGCTGACCACGTGATAGGCGTTGCTCCCCCGGATGCCGGCAGCGGTGAGGACGACCCCATCGCCGTCCGTGTCATCGTCCCCGCCGAGATCCCCGCTCAGAACCGTGACATTGGCGCCCGGGTCTCGCTGGTCGCGCGCCGTCTCGTCGCCGGCAAAGCCGCTGTAAAGCGGGGTGCCAGAGAGCAACGGGAACGTAGCGCTGCGGGGATCCCCCGAGTCGGTGCGGAAGGTGGGCGTGTAGACGCCACCGGCGATCCAGACCTCGCCGTTGAGGGCCGGGGCCCAGTTCAAGGCGTGCTGCAGCGCGCAGGCATGGTCCCAGTCGGCGCAGCTTCCGGCGCCGCCATCGGGCTTGACGCGGAGGATGTGCGGTGGTGGACTGACGCCGCGTGCAACATAGGGCACCTCATAAGCGCCCATATCGACGTTCCCAGCCGTCGGCCATATCCTGGGATTGCCATCCAAATCGGTGCTCACGCCGGCGGGGACGGCGGCGTTGGTCCCGGCGTCGATAGGCGAGGCCGCAGCAGAGACGGGGGTGAGGGTGAGCCGCAGGCTGTCATCGAGTGTGCCGAGCACGCCGTCCGGGCCGTCGGGGTCCACGAACTGTGGATCTACGTCGATGTTGCCTGTGCCACTCCAGCCGCCCTGGATGTCGCTGTAGGTAACGTTGGCGGCCCCCGCCGGCCACGCATTGTGGATCTGTGCGCCGACCGGCGCGGTGTTGCCCCACAGTACGCTGTTCGTCACGATGGCGATGGCTTGCGGGCCGCCGTTGTACATCGCGCCACCTGCGTTCGTGGCCGAGTTTCCGTGGAAGGTGACGTTGGCCAAGGTCACGTTGCCACCGTAAGTGTAGTAAGTGTTCATCCCGCCGCCGTCGAACGCTGTGTTCCCGCTGAACACGACGTTGGTCAACGTCGGGTGGCACTCGTTGTTGTTGTAGATCCCGCCACCCTTCCCGGTGGCGGAGTTCCCGACGAAACGCACGTTGGTCAGGGTTGGAGAGCTTGCGTAGTCGTTCATGATGGCGCCGCCGTCGGTGGCCGTATTGCCTTCGAAGATGACGTTCGTCAGCTTTGGGTGGCTGTAGTCGCCGTTCGACATCCCGCCCCCGCGGGTGGTCGCTACATTATCGCTAAACGTCACATCGATCAGCGTGGGGTAGATATCAACAAGAGTGAAGCTGTCGTTCGACATCCCGCCGCCCGCTCCACTGACGCTGCCGGAAGCTGTGTTGCCAGCAAACGTAACGTCGTGCAAGATCGGGTTGCCTGCAAAGTTGCCCATTCCGCCTGCGCCTGCGTACCCAGATGGCCCGCTACCGGCTGTATTGCCCGTGAACGTCACGTGAGTCAACGTGGGGTTGCCTTGCAGATTGTACATTCCGGCTGCATACGGGGCCGAGTTAGCATGGAAGGTCACGTGGGTCAGTGCCGGGTTGGCCTCTTGATTGTACATCCCACCACCCGCGCTAGTGGCGCGGTTGTTGACAAAGGACATGTGCGTCATCCACGATGTAGCATTGCCGCCGTTGTACAGTCCGCCGCCCCAGGTCGCCTCATTGTCGACGAAGGTGAGGTTGGCCACCACCGGACTGCCGTCACGGATGCGCATCCCGCCGCCACCGTAGTACTCCGGGTAGCAGAACGGATCAAAGTCCGGACTGCAGTCATAGACGGCATAGGCGCCGGTGATGGTGAACCCGTCCAGCACAGCTGCCGCCGTCACGCCGCTGCCGTTGACGACGTGTTCGACGTTGTCGGTGATGACGTCTCCGCTGCCAATCTCGCCGCTGAGTACGCAGCTATGCGCAGTCCAGTCGCGTTGGCTGCGCACCGTCTCCGTGCCCGCGAAGCCGCCATACACGCCCACGCCCTCCACGAGCTGAAAGGTGTCCCCGCGATAGGTCCCCGGCGTGTACGTGCCCTCGGCGACCCAGATCTCGTCGCCTGTCGTGGCCTTCCCGAGCGCGTTCTGCAGCTCGCAGGCGGCGGTCCAACTGGCGCAGCTGCCCGAGGCCCCAGGTTTGACATAGTGGACGGTGCCTGCCGGGGCACCAGGCTCCGAACCCACCGGTGTGACCCGCGCAGCGGACTTCGTAGGGAGCGTCGTGAGACCAGCGCTCACCAGCAGAATGCACACGATAATCCCGTTGATCCAGTTCCTGTGTTTCATCGCTTCTCCTCTTCAAGTGTCTGAGCTTGATCGTGATCGAGGATCCCCATCCCCAACTCGGTCTGCAGGAAGCTCACCAGCACCGTCAGGTCTGGGAACGCTTGCTTCTTTTGCGTCTGTGAATCCTGCAGGCTGAAGCGCCACGTCGAGGGGTGGTCGACGAGGTCGCTGTGCAGACTCCTCACCTATTGGTTGCTGAGTACGATCGGCAAGTACATCTTACACTCCCCACCCACTGTGATGAGGTTGGACTTCATCTCGCTATCAGTTCCCGCCGCGTTCGTCGCCGTGAGCGTCACGTTATAGGTCCCCGGTGTGATGTAGGAGTGGGCGGGGTGCTGAAGCGTCGACGTGATGGCATCGCCAAAGTCCCAGAGCCAGCTTGTCGGCATATTCGTCGACTGATCCGTGAAGGACACGGTCAACGGGACCTCGCCGGAGGTGGGGGTAGCGCTGAAGTGCGCCACCGGCGCTAGAATCCCGCCGGGCGTCGTC
>JAFGNI010000548.1 GCA_016927095.1 Anaerolineae bacterium
CTCGGGAAGCGCGAAGACCGTCTCCAAGGGGATGCGCCGTTCGGCGATCGCCGCCAGATGCTCGTAATGCTCGGTGGCTTTGGTGAAGTCGTCGACACGTCCTAGATCCATCCACTCGCCCTGGAAGACATACCCGTAGACGTTGTGCCCTCGCGAGCGCACAAGATCCACGAGGTCGGTGAAGTCGTAGTGCTGCCCATAGGGCAGGTACTGCAGCACCTCCGGCGAGACCACGTAGATGCCCATATTCACCAAGTACTCATAGGTGGGCTTCTCACGACACTGCTGGATCCGTGACTCGGCGTCGAGCTCGATCACGCCGAAGTCGATGCGTACCTCGCGAGGATAGAGCGCCATGGTGATGGCGGAATTGTTGCGGAGATGGTAGTCGTACAGATCCGCGAAGTCCATGTCCGTCACAAGATCGGCATTCATCAGCAAGAAGGGCTCGTCGAGACCCTCGACCAGTGTCAGGGGGCCCGCTGTGCCCAGGGGCTCCGACTCAATCGAGTAGTCGATGTGGATGCCCAACCGCTCGCCGTTGTTGAAGTACGCCTGAAACAGGTGCGCGAGGTAGTTGACCGCAAGCGTCACCTCCGTGAACCCCGCCTCGCGCAGCTGACACATGATGATCTCCACGATCGGGTAGTCTCCCAGAGGAATCAGGGGCTTCGGCAAGACTTTTGTGAAAGGCGCCAACCGTGTGCCCCGTCCACCTGCCATAATCACTGCCTTCATCGTTCGCCCTCCTCTTTCCTTCCTCACCTCATCAACTAGCTTCACAACCAATAGACCGGATCGTGCACTCAGACTGCGTACCGCCCCACCTGGAAGACTTCCAGATGGTCGGCGATCCAGCTGATGGTCTCACCCAACCCCTGGTCAAAGCCAACCTCGGGTCGCCACCCGATCAGGCGGGCAGCCTTCTCGTTGCTCGCCAGCAAGCGGTTCACCTCACTGGCTTCGGGTCGCACCCGGTCGTCATCGCTCAGGATCGGGATATCCCGGCCCACTAAGTGTCTGATCCTCTCAGCCAACTCACCGATGGTGATCTCCTGGCCGTTGCCCAAGTTCACGACCTCACCCACGCTGGCTTCCGACTCAGCGGCGAGGATGAAGCCGCGTGCCGTGTCCCTGGCGAAGGTGAAGTCCCGCCGGGGCGTCAGGGAGCCGAGCCTGATGGCATCCTGCGTCAGGGCCTGGGTGATGATCGTCGGGATGACCGCACGGGCCGATTGCCGCGGCCCGTAGGTGTTGAAGGGACGAACCGTGCTGACAGGGAGGCCAAAGGAAAGATAGAAGCTCTCTGCCAGCTTGTCGGAGCCGATCTTTGAGGCGCTGTAGGGGGACTGCCCCTGGAGCGGGTGATCCTCGTCGATCGGGACGTACTTGGCAGACCCGTAGACCTCGCTCGTCGACGTCTGGACCAGACGCTCTATGCCGAAGTCGCGTGCCGCCAACAGGACGTGAAGTGTTCCCAACAGGTTCGTCTGCACCACGTCGTAGGGATGCACGTACGAATACGGGATGCCGATCAGGGCCGCCAGGTTGAAGACAACGTCGACGCCATTCATGGCGCGCCGGACAGAGTCCGGATCCTTGATCTCACCGAAATAGATGTCGACAGCGTCGAGGATCTCATCGTCAACGAAGCGCAGCAGTCCGGGATCGGCACGCGAGTTGTAGTGCACGAATGCCCGCACCTTGGCGCCACGCCGGACCAGCCCCTCCGTGAGGTGACTCCCGATGAACCCGCCCGCGCCCGTTACCAACACTGACTTGTTGTCCCAACCCATGGCATTACCCCTCTCTCTTTGGTCCCGTGGTGCAAACGCCTAACCGCCGGAACGTGTGAACCGTGAGATCTAGAATGATGCGTAGTAGTAGTAGTCGGCATCGCGCAGCAGCCGCTGAAGCCGGCTGCGCGCCAACATCAAAAAGGCAAGGCTGCCCAAGACGGTACCCAGGGCGCCGTACGCGTAGCCCATCGCCACGCCCGCCAGAAGACTCGTGCCCAGCGTGGTCACCAGCCCGAGCGACAGCGCCTCGAGGGCAAACCGGGGCTGGGACAGCGTGATGAGCAACATACAATCGAAGACACCAAGGGCCAGCAGCCCGTAGCCCAGCATACCCGTCATGAGTACGAGTGTCGCCCCCGACGTCCACTGCAGGCCTAGGAACGTGAATGATGTCGATCTGAGGACGGCGGCCATCGCCACCACCACGCCTGCCGTACAGAACGCCAGGACCAGGGCGTAGCGCTCGCGCTCCGACAGGTAGAACTGCTCAATCCTGTGGCCAAAGGCGTGAGGCGTCGTGGCCGGCGTCCAAACCTGGTAGGCGTTGACACGCTGCCAGAAGCGCTGCATCGTGTGTTCCGCTACGCCACCCACCAGCATGTAGCTGGTCAGGGCGACGGTGAGCGCGATCTCACTCGTGGCGACCGCCTCGCTCCGGCTCACAGTCGCGGGCAGGCGACCAATCCACCCCCCTACATGGCCGGCAAGAACGTTCAGCAGGTAGGCGATGCCGTAGACGAAGTAAGGCGCCAGTGCGACGAGCATCTGGGCTCTGGGCGGCGGCACCACACGTTGCGGCGCAGCATTGCGCGCCTGCCGTGCGAGTATCCATCTGACGCCACCGGTGAGCGCACCCACACAGACCAGATAGCCGATGGCGGCGGCGCCGGTCACGAGATACCGCTGCTGGATGTTGATGGCGCGCAGGGCTAGAAGGGCAAGATAGCTGGCTGCGGCGCCGATGCCGAGGCCCAGCCCGAACCAATGCGCGTGTGACAGCACGGACAACACCGCAGCCAACAGCCAGAAGGACGACAGCATCACGAAGGCAGCGAGCATCAGCGGAACGTCGACCAGATCCAGCAAGCCGGTCCAGACACCGCCAACCGCCAGAAGCACGGCCACGCCTACAACGACTGCCATCGCGGTGAGCAACACGCGCCCCAGAAACTGGCGGGCGGCGCGCACATAGCCTTGGCTCAAATAGATGGAGCCCTTGCGCGCCAACACTTGCACAAAGCCACCGGTCACGAGGAGGCTGCCGATAGTGGAGACGCTGAGGATGAAGACACGTCCGGGATGCCACTGCCCATAGGACTGGTAGACGTTGATCATCACCGTGAGCACGACCAGCGGAAGCAGGCTGAAGGGGCCCCTCAAGTAGTCGATCACTATCGCCTTGCGATCGGGTTCGGGAATTGTCGCTTTCGCCTCCGTCACGGCAGGTACAGCTGCGGCGACGCCCGTCGCCACATCCTCGGCCAGAGCGAAGATGTCCGCATACCCATAGCGATGTTGCGCTATGGCCTCGGTGACACCGGCGGTCTCTAGCAGTGCCGTCACTTGGAGGACGTTCACAGGCCGTGGCACAGCACGGCCTACCTCATCGATCAGGCCCTGAAGGCTCTGGGCGGTTGCGACAGGCGCCACGTCGGCTACAGGTCCGCTAGACTGACTCATAGAGGCCTTCCCGGCACAGAACGCCCCAGGAGTTCAAGGGCGACGGCTCAGTCGTGCGCTGGGCGGTCTCGGTGACCAGCCGCTGATACAGAGAAAGGTAAGCCGCGTTGCACTGCTGTAGGCTGAAGCGCTCCAGCGCCCGGGCCCGGGCCTGCTCGCCCCAGACTTGGGCGAGCAGAGGATCGCGGAGGAGCTGCAGCATACCAGCGGCGAGCTCCTCAGGATTACGCGGTTCCACGACGATGCCCACCCCGTCGAGCGCCTCGCTCACGCCGCCGACGTCGGTGCCGACAACTGTGCGCCCACACATCATCGCCTCAACCACGCTATAGGGGAAGCCCTCCGATATGCTGGACAGCACCACAAAGTCGCCCTCGTTGTAGGCAGCGGCAGCACTGGCCGCAAACCCACCGAAGATCACGTTCTGCTGAAGCCCCAGGTCATCGCGTAGCGCCAGACAGCGCTCCTGATACCATTCGTTGCCACGCGGTGCCTTGCCGTAGAGCACGAACCGGACATCGGGCACCTCCTTGACGACGATGGCGGCAGCGCGTATCAAGGTCTCGAGGTCCTTGAGCGGATCGATGCGGCCCAGCCAGGTGATCGTGGGCGACTCGCCCAACGGCTTGTTGTGCCGCGCGGGCGTGAACTCAGAAGGATCAGGGCCGTTATAGATCGTCTGGATACTGTGAGCCAGGGCGCCGTTGTAGAGCTGCCAACGGTGGTTGTAGTTGCTTCCCGGCGCGATTTGGTCGGCAACGGCATAGCTCGCCTGCGTGACCTTCTGCGCAAAGGCCGCCTGGAGGACCTGCTCGAACCAACCGGCGTCGCTGCGAGACAGCGCCAGCAGGCGCTCCCTGAGGTAGATGCCGTGCTCGGTCAGCAGGAACGCGGTGTCCCTTCGGTTGGCGGCGGCGATCGCCGGCATGCTGCACAGGCCGCCTGAGGCTGCGTGTATGACGTCGACCTCGGGCAACTGCAACGTCAGGACTGTGAGCCACCGGTAGAGCAGCCGCAGGGTGTTGGTGACGTCGAGCAGCGAAACCTCCGCTTGGAAGCTCCCGCGCCCCTCGACACGCTCGTAACCTCGAGCGCTTGTCTCCAAGAAGGTCTGCCACACCGGCGCGGACTTGAGCGTGACGTCGTAGTCAAACCTCGTGAAATAAGCCGCCATCTCCTGAAGCACACCGGCGAAACGCTCAGAGTCCGATTCCGGGGACCATAGGAGGTCCATGAACTCGGCGAACAGGGGCACAAAGACCGACTCAATCGTGCCCTGTGGGGTCCGGAGTTTGTGGCGCAGAACTTCGCGCAGAGACAGATGCCTCTGCAGTTCGAGCACCTCACCGGTGCCCCACAGCGGCACGGTCTTCAGCTGGATCACGTTGTCGGGCAGGTCATAGACCGGCTCGGCGCTGGGATCGGCCACAAGGCTGACCAGCGAGAAGCGCACTTCGGGCAGCCCTGAGATCAACATATGACACCAGGTGCTGACCCCACCCCGATAGTGCGGATAGCTCCCCTCGGTGATGAGGCATACGCTGAGCGGACGGGTGACATCGTCATCCACCCTATCCGGTGAGGCGACGCCATCCACCCAGAGAGCCATAGGCCGGTCTGCCATAGCGCCTAGCTCCTGTCGCGGCCCCGCCGCCGCTGTGCTCCACGGACCAGAACCAGGGCGACCAAGGGCAACACCAGCAGCGGCGCCGCCATCGCCACAGCTCCCGGGGCAGCGCGCAGCGATGTCAGGCTCACGGAGGTCGGCGAGAGCTGGACGATGGTCTGCGCTGACTCCTCCTTCCAACAGTCGTCGGCGATGGCGGTGACCGCGTAGACCGTGTCTCCGGTGATCTCGGCATCCGTGTAGGTGGTGTCCGCCGTTACCGCGATCTCGACGACCGTCTGTGGGCTGCTACCCCGGTAGACACGATAGGCGAAGGCACCCGCAACGGGGTTCCAGCTCAAGGTGCGGGAGCCACCATTTTCCGTGAGCGTCAGCCCTGTCACCGCATCCGGCACAGTCGGCGTGGAGGCTGCCAGAGGCTGCGGCACTGTTTCGGCGGGGACCAAGAGCGTGTCTCCCGGCGCCATCGTGATTGTGGTGATGTCCTGACCTGCGTAGGTCTCCGTCTCGGCGTTCTGGCCGGCGTAGAGGATGCCCGTGACCGGCACCCTAACCGTCGACGGGGCCGTTATGGGCACCGTCAGCGTGATGTCGTTGGAACAGGCGATCACACCCGAGACGCCCGAGGTGTTGTAGTCCATGCGCTCCCACATCTTCTCGCCGATCTCCTGCGTGCGCAGGCTGAGAATCGGCACGTTCTCGTTGTAGTAGGTGTTGTACTTCCCGTAGAGCGACTCGACATAGTCACCAAGCAGTGTCTTCGTGCTCGTGGGCACGTCATAGGCGTAGAGGTTGTTCATGTGGAACATCGTTGCATTGATGTTGAAGTCGAGCAGGAACCCTAACGCCTGGTTCGTGGTCAGATCCAACAGCTCCTCGTATGTGAAACAGCGGGTCTCCGGACTCGGATTGGCAGCATACCCTGGGCAGTAGAAGACGCCGTTGATCGCATCGTAGACCGAATTGTAGTAGTCGGTCTCCTGCTCGGGCGTGCTGGCGAAGTAGAAGATGTTGTTGGCCAGTCGCGGCACCAAAAGCAGATCGGGCTGGGCGGGATAGGGCGTCAGCCCCGTGTTCGGCGTGGGGTTGTTGTAGCCAGGCTGTGATGCGTTGGCCAGGATGTAGCGGATCCCTAGGCTATCAGCCGTGCTGATTAGGTTGTAGTTATTCAGGCCACTATACGCCCCGGTGAGCAGCGTTGTGGTCACGTAGTCGGCGAAACCAAGCGCTTGGGCCACCTCCGTGTTGCTGAGGATCTCGGTCGTGGCCAGGGCGACATCGGCGTCGTCAAGGTCAGCGTGGCTGTAGGTATGGTTGAGCCAGACGAAGCGATCTTGCAGCTCCACCACCTTCGCGGTGAGACTGCCCGCGGCGATGTTGCCATTTCCGTCAAGATCCGACAACACACCCTCGCCATTGAAGGGCATCTCGATCTTGAAGTCCGCGGCATTGGGCATCGTGCCGGTGAACGTGTCCATCCAGTCGATCAGGTTGTCCATATCAGCGGCAGTCAGCCGGAAGCCGTCGTCATAGATGACGGTGCGGCTGATGGGATCCCAGCGGTCGCCAAAGGACAGGATGTCATCGGGCTGGGGCACGAAGTAGAGCCGGCGTGCACCCAAGAAGATCCCCTTCGTCGCCCAGTTGATGATGCCGTAGGGCCAAAGCCGCGCGTGGATGCTGACCGGCGGCGTCGCCGGATAGTAGGCAGCCGCGGTGACGACAAGATGCTCCCCCGCGTCGGTGGGCTCGTAGATCCCTACGATCGGATGGCTGCTCTCGTCCACGACCAGGGGCGTGAACGTTGACCCAGTGGCCGGTACAGACAGGAAGGTGTACGCACCCGTCAGTGCCACCGACAGGCCTGGCTGCAGATAGCCGAAGACAGCGTCACCGGCAGTCGTCAAGGTCACCGTCACAGGGGCCGAGGTGCCACCCACGTACTCAAGGCCATACTGAGACGCCTCGGGATAGGCGTACCATGTGACGCGCCGCACCCCGAAGGTGCGCTCGTAGGCGCGGATCAGGGCGCGCTCATCGGCGGTGAGTCCCTCGTAGAGCTCGC
>JAFGNI010000080.1 GCA_016927095.1 Anaerolineae bacterium
GGGCTCCATCTGGAAGGCAATATCCGTGAAGCCGGCAAACCGGGCGGCGCGGTAGAGGATCTCCTCGGCCCGTATGGTGATGTCTGCATCGTCGGAGAACTTCACGGGCCGGCCCAATACGACGCTCTCACAGGATTGCTGGAACTGCGACTCCGCGTGATTGCGCATCTCGACAAGCAAAAGGGCAATCAGTTCATCGATCGTGTAGTAGCGGTCGAAGATCATGGTGCCCTCGTACCGCGGGTCGCGGAGAGCGGTCTTCACGGACTGCAGCAATCGTCCGTTAGCGTTGATGTCGGTCACGACGTGTACATCGTGCCAGTAGTGGATGGGGCTCGATCCACCTCCGGCGACGATGATCTCGATCGCCCCGAGATCACGACGGGACCAGACGATGCGCCTGCCGGTCTCCCTGTCCAGGTATTCCGTGGCCGCCGAGGACCCCAGCCGGACGCCATAGTCACGGTCGATCCAGATCAGTGACGGCAGCACGTTGGGATTCTCGTTGCCGGGATCTAGCCTCACGGGATGGAGGGCGCTGCCATTGTAGTACGCCACGGAAGAGTTGGTTGTGCCGAAATCAATGCCGATTCGCATCTCTCCTCCTTCCTTGCTAACCAGCGCAGTGGGAATCGAGGTGTGTTCTGCCGCAAGCGCGAACCGCTATTATACCATACGGGCCAGATGTGGACACGGCGTGTCCCATAGGGCGGGGCATTTCAGATTGGGGGTGACATCAGCTGCACAGGTGCTGCCACGCCGCGGCCTGCAGGCGTTGCCCGTCTCGAACGTCTCTGCGTCCGCATGCATCGGGGCGGACGGTCGGCCGACGCGGGAGGGTATCCGCGTCCTGTGGGGCAGAGCCTGTGAAAGGGCCACGTGCAGCTGGCAGCGACATCCTGTAGGGGCGAGATGCGATTGTGCCGTCGGATCAGCGATGCTGTCCGACTGCCAAGATGAGTAGGGGAGCGAGGAGCAGCGCGCCGAGGATCAAGACCCACGGCCCGATGTGCTGGATGACCAGCCTTGCGTGTGCATCGGTGGGCGCTGCGCTGGTCGTGGCGTCGCTCTGAGTGAACCAATCACGCCAGTCACGCTCCAACTCGGCGAGGTCCACGCCCAGCACCGACTGTGTGCCTGTGCTGCAAGCTTGGCCATCGGCATAGGCTGCGAGAAGCTCCCGAATCCGGGACCAGCCGTAACGCAACCTCACATACTGAACCAGGCTCCCGCTCTGCGCGTACGCGAGTCGGGCGCGAGCAGGCTCGTCGGGAAAGGGAGCACACAGCTCCGCGACGGGTATCAGGTTGCCCGCGGTCAAGGCGGCGTCGATGGCTTTCTCATAGGTTGGATCGGGGCTTGTCTCAAAGAACGTGGCGAGTCCCTCGTCAAGCCAAGTGGGCAGAGAGGCATATCCCTGTGGGCCCAGGAGGTCATAGAGGGCCTTGTGGGTCAGTTCGTGAGGGATGTCACGCTGCATAGCGGAGAGCGCGCCGCTGTTCGGGGGAACCGAAGCCAGGATCACGCCGAGATCTGGGTAGGCAACGCCGCTGACCCATGTCTGTCCACCGAGCCGCAGGGCCGAAGCGAGATCGGTCTCGGACGGATAGATGTAGACGTGGAGCTCTGTCTCAGCCGGTGTCTGCAGTGCAGCCTGGATGGCCTTTGCGGTCTCCTCAACAACGTCCAGCGCCTGGGTCATCAGGCTGGGGTCGCCGTCGATCCAATAGACATGAACCCTGTCAGCGTCAATGGACCTCCAAGTGTAGCGATTGTCCACGTAACGGAAACGCTGCTTGTCGGTCTCTATCCAGCGCCCCTCGGCTGTCTCAAAGGCCCACCAGTAGGTGATCTCGGCAAAGGGTGGGAAAGATACGCGGCTCAGGTCGCGTGTCACGGATGCAGAACCAGCCTCGATGGGGACGGTCTCGCCATCCGTGGAAACGCCGTTGATCCTGAGCAGGAGCGTGACATCCTCGGCGTTGGGCTGGCCAACGAAGCTGATGCGAAAGCTCGCCCTCTCAGCGTACGTGTAGGAGTGAGAGAGCAACGGTGGCTCCTCAGCCTGCACGGCAACGGGTCGCAGTAGTAGAAGTGCAAAGAGCAGACTTGCCACAAGACGAGGAAGCGCTGAGGACTCCGGGCCCAGGAGGAGCGCCCCCGGTGCGTGGCTTCTTGGAGGGTGGCTCTGGCGGCGCCGCGATTCAGGACCAGTCGTCATCGTTGTTTTCGTCGTCATCCTGATCGTCACTATCGTCCTCGAAGAGGTCAGCATCCGTCCACGGCTCCTCTGCATCGCCGCTGAAGTCGGAGGGTGGGCCGAAGAAACTCGCGGGATCTCCGTGGAAGAACTCCAGTTCCTGGAGCGCCTCCTGAGCTGCTGCTCGCAGCTCCGGGTCCGCCGATCTCACGTAGGCGTTCAGTGTCTTGCGAGCGACTGCACCCCCCATCTGTCCCAGTGCCCAGAGGGCCATCAATCGCACAGCCTGATCCACATCGTCGGTGAGCCCGGCTACCTCTTTGGCTGCACGGCGCAGCTCAAGCTCGCCAGAAGCCCGTGTTGCCGCCATCCGCATAACGGGATCCGTGCTTGTCAGCTCGTGCTGGATGATCGTGCTCCACCGCGTGTCCGCACTGCGCCCCATCGCGAAGACAGCGCTGATCTGCATCGCCTCATTGGCGTTTTCATAGGCTGCGCGAATCAGCTCAGCGGCCCCGCCCTCCGCGGTATAGGCGATGGCCTCTAGCGCCTGTCGCTGGACCTCGATCTCCTCCGCGTCATTGAGGCATGTCTCCCGCAGGACCGCCACAGCGGTCTCGAAGGGCTCAGACCGGATCTTGCCCAACTCTCCCAGAAGAACGTAGTCACCCAGGGCAGTGGCGGCGGCGGCTCGTGCAGCAACGACCGGATCGTGGCGAAGCATATGGGTCAGGGTGGGGATCAGGCGCGCATCCTCCACCTCTCTGAGTCCCAGCACGGAAGCCGCACGGACCTCGGCGTCGTCGTCGTGAAGCGCCATGCGGAAGATCGCTGAGAAGTCCAGCTTGAAGTCATCATCCGCAAGGTCACTGAGTGCGTGGACCAGAGCCCGGCGCAGGTCTACCCTCAGAGCGCTCCAGCGTTCGCGGAGCTCTTCGACGTCGGCTGCGAGCAGCCCAGAGAGGCTTCTCAGGTGTGCCGGGCCAGGCAGCTCGCCAAGATGCTGGAGTTCGTGCCACACACGCTCTCTGCGCTGGCGCTGCTCCGACTCGCGTTCTCTTTGGTAGTCGAGCCAGTCTTCCATCGCCTGGGCTTTCATCATCATCAAGATAGGGTTCTAGGGCAGTGGCACCGGCATCACGATGTCCAGAACCGTGACAACCACAAAGAGCAACAGCATCGCAGCAAAAGCGATCATGTGGATGCGCTCCTCCAGTTCGGGTGTCAACGCCTTCCCCCGGATAGCCTCGATGAGCGAGAAGAGGATGCGACCACCGTCCAAGGCGGGAATCGGCAACAGGTTGAAGATGCCGAGACTGATGCTTAGGAGCACGAGGACGTTCAGGAACGGATAGGGTGCGCTCTGCTCAATGCTCTGGTTGACAGATTGCTCTGCAATCTGGCTGATACCCACGACACCTACGGGACGGGCCTGCTCAAAGGGAATGCCCATACGAATCACGTAGACAGGCAGCATCACCGTCATCGATGCCACGTTGGCGAAGTACCGCGTGCCATAGACGATGGACTCCTGCATTGAGTAGCGCCGCAGGGTCCCCGTGATCTCTTGGTTAGCAATCAGCACGCCCATTGCGCCCTGGCCTTCAGGTGGATCCTCGCGAGGCGTCAGAGCCACATCGAGAGTTTCCTCTCCCCGCTGGATAGTGAGAACGGCTTCGGTGCCTTGGTTGGCTGCAACCTTTTCCTGGAGTTCGGCGCTGCCTTCGACATCTTCACCGTTGACAGCAAGCAGTGCATCTCCCACCTGGAGGTTCGCCGCTGCGGCGGGCGTATCCGGTTGCACCTCCGTGATCACTGCCTGAACGCGGGGTATACCGCTCGTGAAGATGACGATGGCAATGAGCCATGCGGTCAAAAGGTTCATCGCCGGACCGCCCAGGTAGATGAGGATGCGCTTCCATGGCGGCTTCGTGTAGAGGCTATGCTCCTTCGTCTCAGGATCGACTTCGTCCTGATTCTTGGCGAAGGTGCTCTCTCCCTCCATCCTGACGAAGCCCCCAAACGGTATCCAGTTGAGCGTAAACTCGGTCTCTTGCCACTTGAAGAGCTTGACAATCCGCGGGGGATAGCCGACGCCGTATTCGGTGGCCCAGACGCCCATGATCTTGGCCATGATCAAGTGGCCGAACTCGTGTACAAGGACCAGCGGAATCAACCCGACGATGAAACCCAGGACGGGTCCAAGTATGCCGCGCAGTCCTTCCGGAAGTATTGACATAGATTTTCTCCTATAGATTTGCTCAGAATTATACCGGATTGCGCACATGGTGTCCAGGCTTTTTGCGCCACCATCCCAACGTCACAGGATTTCGTCAGATCGTCCATGTACGGCAGTTGTGCAGTGGGGCATCCAGCCGTATACTGCTCTTGTTCATTCCACAGGGGCTTACCAAGACGCAGGGGAGGAAGCTGTGCATCCGGCGATGCCTGGAGCAGTCAGGCGCATTCTTGTCACGGCTACGTTGTTGTTGGGGATAGCTGTGGCCCCTGTTGCTGCCCAAGACGATCTTGAGCCGGAACGGCTGATGCTGGCGTTCTACTACGCCTGGTACGATTGGGGGACCTGGGCAGAGACGCTCTGCGATCAGCCCCAGAACCTCTACGTCTCTGCTGACGCTGCTGCTGTCGATCGTCATCTGCGTCAGGCAGAGTCGGTAGGTATCGATGGCTTAGTTCAGGCCTGGTATGGTCCCGATCTGGTTGACAATCCGACGGAGCCGAACCTGGCGATGCTCCTTACGCAGGCTGCTGCCTACGACGTGGACGTTGCGGTCGTCCTCGATATGACGACGGGTGATTACTTCACGACAGGAAGTGATGTCGCCCAGGCTCTGATCCACTTGCGCGAGGAGCATCAGTCCAGATCCACCTATCTCAGGGTTAACGGAAGGCCCGTCGTGCTCTTTCTGGGCCAGGACAGGTTGTCGCTCGCGTCATGGGAGGCTGTGCGCAATCAGGCCGATCCCGATCGCTCGATGATCTGGATCGCGGAAGCCGGCGATCCAGCCGCCCTGGCGGTCTTTGACGGTCTCTACATCTATGAGATCGCTGATTCCACGGCGAACAATACCGTGTCGCCGCTACACCTCAGCCGGTGGGGAGCTGAAGTCAGGCAATGGCGGACCGCTCGGGATACCGTAAGGTTTTGGGTGGCGACGGTCTTCCCGGGCTATGATGAGAGCTACGTCACGGACGAGGAAGATGAGATGTTGATCACCCTTCGCGAGCGGGACGGCGGCGACACGTACCGAGACAGCTGGGAGGCGGCAGATGATTCGACGCCGGATTGGATCATCGTGCGTAGCTACAACGAGTGGACGCTCTGCACGCATATTGAACCCTCGGTCCTCTACGGGAGCCGCTATCTGGACCTAACCAGGGACCTCATCGGGCAATACCGGCGCCCAACGACAGCCACACCGACAGCTACGCCGACCGCAACGCCTACTGCGACGCCGACAGTCACACCGACGGCAACGCTGTTCGTAGACGTGCCGACAGAGACGCCTGAACCTACTGGGACGTTGACACCTACGGCGACGCTGACCCCAACGGCGACGCCCTTTCGTCTGGCCACGCCGACGCCCACGCCAGTTCCGGTTGTCGCCGGAGGCACACGGCAAGCAACGGGTACGCTCAGTCCCCAGCGCACCTCAGCGTCGGCGGCTACGCCGAGACCTGGTGAAACACCGACGCCAACTCCGTTGCCGCGCCTGCCCGTGGAGGGAGACGCGCCCAGGCGCTGCACTTTGGTCCCTCTGTGGCTCATCGTGATGGCGGCAGTGGCGCGCCGGCGGCGCCTGGGCCCCTCTCGTTGAGCAGCGGATGCCCTGCTGCGCATGGTGCTGCGGTTCTTGCTGGTGCGCGGCACCGGTGGTATAGTGTCCGACAGTCTCTCAACGGAGGAGGATCTCATCTATGTTCAAAACCCATAGCTGCGGCTCCCTGCGGCTACACCATGTCGGTGAGACGGTCACCCTAGCGGGGTGGGTGCATCTACGTCGCGACTTTGGCGGTGTGATCTTTGTCGTGTTGCGGGATCGCGAAGGGCTGGTTCAGGTGGTCGTCACTGCCGATGCGTCA
>JAFGNI010000549.1 GCA_016927095.1 Anaerolineae bacterium
CCGCCCCTTTCCGTGGGGCGACGAGATCGCGCGCAACAATGCTAACTTCTACGCCAGCCGTGATCCCTTTGAGGATATGCGCAGTGCTGGCTCCCGTACCACTCCGGTAGGTTTCTATAATGGTCAGACCTATGATGGTTACGTCACACTTGATTCGGCGAGCCCCTATGGCCTTTTTGACATGGCCGGCAATGTCTGGCAGTGGACCGGCGACATCTACGAGGACATGCATTACCGCTTCATGCGCGGCGGATCGAAAGATACTTACGAGATGGACCTACGTGTCTGGGTAAGTAACAACGCGACGCCGAGCTACTACAGCCCCGGTGTTGGATTCCGTTGTCTGCACACCCCATAGCATCGCGAGGCTGAAGACGGATACCATGAGACTGCAGACTCTCAAGACCAAGTTGGGCCTCTACTGGCCGCTGACCAAGTCCCTGCAGACCGGTCTGCTGCTCTCTACCGGCCTTGCCGGGACCATGACTGCCCGATGTCCGGTGCTGCACCCCCTCACGCTGCTTGGGCTGGCGGTGACCCTGTTCATGGCTATCGCTGGCAGCACCATCATCAATATGGTATTCGACCGCGATATCGATCGCGTCATGAACCGCACCCACCACCGGCCCCTAGCAGATGGACGCGTCTCCCCAGCTGAGGCCATGCGCCTCGGCATGATTCTCTCCGTCTTGGGCGTGGGTCTAGCACTGCTGATGGCCCCGCTCTATGGATGGATCGTCTTCGCCGGGTGGTTTTTCGACGTCTTCGTCTATACCCTCTGGCTGAAGCGGCGCACGGCCTGGAGTATCGTCTGGGGTGGCATCGCTGGCGCAATGCCGATCCTGGCCGGACGGGCATACGGTCTGGGTTCCGTCGATGGTATCGGCATCCTGCTCGCCCTGGCCGTCCTGTTCTGGATCCCCACCCACATCTTGACTTTCTCGATGCGATACTTCGATGATTACCAGGCCGCCGGGATCCCGACCTTCCCCTCGACCTACGGTTTCGCAGTGACGCGCTTCGCGATCGCGGTTTCGAGCGTCATCGCAGCCCTCGCCATCATCACGGCAGGCGTGCTGATCGGGGTTCAGTGGGGGTTCGTGTGGGTGTTGGTCGTCCTGTCGGCTGGGCTTCTCATGCTGGCGGCCGCCAGCGTCTTTCGCCCGACCGAGCGGGTCAACTTCGGGTTGTTCAAGTACGCCTCCCTCTACATGCTTGGGGCGATGATCCTGTTGTCGCTGTAAAGCACATCCTGTGCGCTCCTCCAGGCGCACCGCGAACCGTTTTGTTCGCCTCCCGGCGACAAGGCGCCTCGCGAAGGAGCGGGCGTGGCATGTCGCGGGCCACCCGGACGGCCACATCAAATCACCCTCATTCGGAGCTACTCCCTTCACCGATGTCGATTGGCAGCAAATCCCCACCGGGTGCATACTACGGGTGTCGCGCACCGGCGCGCCAGGATACCAACCGAGGAGCGAGCCCGATGCGAGTACAGGGCACCACGTACGTCATAGCCTGCCCGGCGGCGTCCAGATGGTTTCACGAGTGGACCTTGTGGACCGGCTCGATGGTAGTTGGGCATCGCCATGCTTGACCTGGCGCCTGACCTGATCCAGGAGATCACGGCTATCGTCTTCGACTATCCCAGTCCGCCGCTGCAGCCTTGCGACATCATCTTCGTCTTCGGGGGATCCCATCCGGGTCTGTGGGAGACGGCGGCACAGGCCTATCACGCGGGACTGGGCAAAGTGATCATCGCGACCGGCGGTCACAAACCGGGCGTAAAGTACCATCGGACCTGGATGGATGGCGTGACGCCGGAGGCACACGTCATCAAGCGCGAGCTCATGCGACTTGGCGTCCCTGGGGGCTGCGTCGTCTGTGAGGACAGATCCACCAATTCGCTGGAGAACGTGCTCTTCGCGAAGGAGATCTATGATTTCTCGACGGTGAACAGCATCTTGGTCGTGTGCAAGAATTACGGGGTGGGCAGGCAATGCCGGACCCTGAGACAGCATAGGGAGAGGTCTGTCGCCCTGGTGCCGTACTCCTTCGACGCGGAAGCAGGCAGTGATGGGCCGTATATCACACGCGGTACCTGGATGAACTATCCAGAGGGCAGAGCTCTGGTGTTGTCCCAGCTCGTCAAGATGTATCGGTATGGCAAGCTGGGCCATCTCGAGCCGGTTGGCGCCATGTCGCCCGACCTTGAGGAACTCGTCCGGCGGCAAGCCGCGTCATGAGTTGGAGGTGTGACGATGCGATTTACGGGCATCTGCCTCATCACGAAGGATGTTCGTGTGCTGGCCGACTTCTACACCAAGGTGCTTGGCGTCGAAGCGGTCGGCGACGGTACCCACGTTGAGCTGCGCACGCAGGGGGCCGGCCTCGCGATCTTCTCGGTCGAGGGGATGGAACAGATGGCGCCGGGTTCGATGCGTGGGGCCGGGACCGGGAGCATCGCGATCGAGCTCGAGGTCGCCGATGTGGACGCCGAGTACGAGAGGCTCAAGGCACTGGGTGTCGTGTTCGTCAAGCCGCCTCAGACACATCCGTGGGACGCCAGGTCGTTCTGGTTTCGGGATCCCGATGGCAACATTGTGGATTTCTACATGGTTCGGGCTCCTTCACCGGAGTGAGTGGGACAAGGA
>JAFGNI010000550.1 GCA_016927095.1 Anaerolineae bacterium
AAGACGGATCGCGTTAGAAGAGTTGCCGTGATCGGTTTGGAGAGTTGGACATAGGTTGGCACAAAGGGACGGAACCAGAAGCGTGTCATGAGGTAGTCACGAACTCGGAAGCCAGATCTTGAAGGCTGTACCTTCTCCTGGGCGGCTGCGCACCTCAATCCGACCGCCATGGTCTTCGATGATGTTCTGGCTGATGAAGAGACCCAATCCCAAACCGTCAGGTTTGGTCGTGTGGAAGGGGCTGAAGAGGTTTTTCTGTACATCGGGAGGGATGCCAATGCCTGTGTCCTGGAACACAATCTGACACCCACGGGGCACCTCAGTGCCGGAACACGTGATCTCGAGTTCTCCGCCTCGCGTCATAGCATCGATCGCGTTGAGAATGAGGTTCAGGAAGACCTGCTGTATGCGATCGGGAACGACATGGACAGTGGGGAGGTTGTCGCCCTCCATCACCTCGACGGTGATGCCGCGGTCTCGCAGCTGCTTCTCGGTGATGGCTAGGACGCGATCGACCAGTTCCGCGACCCTGGTTGGCTCTCGCTCATCGGGCTCCGAAGGGCGATTCAGGTCGCGCAGACGTCCCACGATGCTGGCGGCTCGCTTCAGTTCTTCCGATGCCATCGTCAGGTAAACCCTTACGGATTCATCGGATCCTAGTTCCTCGTCCGCAAGGCCCAGACACCCGATCACGGTCTGGAGCGGGTTGTTGATCTCGTGGGCAAGGGAGGTCGCTAGCTGTCCCGTGAGCGCAAGCTTCTCGGTCTGCACCATCGCTGTCTGGGCCGCGCGTTTCTCGGTGATATCCTCAACCATGGCGATGGCTAACCGCGGGCGGCTGCCAGCATCCCGCACCAAAGAGACCGTGACGGTGCACCAGATCATCTGATTCTCCGGGTGCGTGAATCTCACCTCGGCTTTGTAACCCTCGTTCCCGCCTTGCATCAGCGCCTCGTAGCGTTCGCGCTCTGCCGCGGCATCTTCCTCAGCCATCAGATGGGAAAGCGGCTGCTCGTGGATGGCGGTCTCATCGGTGGCAAGGATGCGTTGTAGGGCCAGGTTGTTCTGGATGACCCGGCCTCTCTGGTCAAGGAGCGCAATGCCCATGGGCGCGTCCTCGAAGATAGCCCTGAACCGCGCTTCGCTGATCCGGAGCGCGGCTGTTCGCCAAGCGACGCGGCGTTCGAGACGCTCGGCATAGTCCTGGATCTCCTCGTGAAGGTGCGCTTGCTGGAGCGCGATGGCGAGTTGATCGGCCAACTCCCGGGATAGAGCCATCAGTCTTGGGGGGACGCTCCCCGCTGCCCTTCGGCCCAGCTCCAGCACGCCGACCAACTCTCCTCCGTAGCGCAGCGGTTGTCGGATCAACGCCCGGACACCTTCTGCCTTGAGCACGCCCAGCAACATGTCCTGTCCATCGAGGGCCCACAGGTCCTCGATCAGGATGGCGCGCCCCTCTCGGAGGCGACGGATCTGTGCCGGCCAATCGCCGTCAAGCGGTGCCCGCCAACCTTTGGCGGCAACTGTGTCGCTATGGCTGCTGTGCGAGGCGAGTATCGAGAGCTCACCAGCATCGAAGTCAAAGAGCAGCACGTCGGCGTGCGCAACCTCCATCACGGGTGACAGATGGGCGAGGGCCGCTTCAGCGATGGCTTCCTTGGACTCAGCAGCCAGGATAGCTTGATCGATCCGGTGAAGGGCCCGCAGCCGGTCGGCGTGCTCTTGGAGTGACTTCTGGGCGCGTTCCCGGTCAGTCACATCGGTCAGGGAGAGAACCAGGCGCTGGACTTTATCATCCTCATCCTTGATGGGTCGTAGCGTCCAATCCCAGTAGGTGATGCCTAGTTCAGGGCGCTCGGGAAAGACGAAAGGCTTCGCATCGAAGGCGACCGGTTCGCCGGTGTCGCGCACGCGCTCGAAGATGGCGCGATTCTCCGCGTCGGGGAAGAGGACGAAGTGATTCTTGCCGATGAGTTCCGCCTTCGTCTTGGCGCAACTCCGAGCGTAGGCGGCATTGACCCGAAGGAAGTTGAAATCGGCATCGAGGTAGGCGATTTGCGCGTTGGTGCTCTCCATGATGGCTTCCAGCGTCTCCCGCTCCCGAGCCAACCGGCGGGCCAGCCGCTCTGCACGGCGCCACCGCCGCTCCAATTGCGCCACCGACCTCTGATCGGTCTGGTCTATGACCTCAGACTCCGCCCTGTCATGCGCCATACGTCTTTCGGCCCCCAAAGCCCGCGTACGTTCGCCTCTGTCCCTAGCATAGCAGTTTGTCTACGGGGGTCAAAGACGCCATGGTCAACGTAGCCCCAACGTCGCTGCAACTTAGGTCAACTTCAGCTCCAACACATCCCAACTGTCGCCGGCGTGCAACCCTGATACACTAAAGATAACCATCTGAATGGCACCGCGTCTAGTTCTATGTGAACCCGGCAGTATGGTTCGAAGGAGGATGACCTTATGGCAAAGCAAGCGCTGCGTCTGGATCCCGCACAGCTCCATCGACGGACGGACTTGTCTGAGGCTGGATTCGAGACAACGGATGACCTTCCTGATATCGATGAGGTTGTGGGACAACCGCGTGCAGTGGATGCCATCAAATTCGGCACGGGCATGAAGGATGATGGTTTCAACATCTATGCGTTGGGTCCTACGGGAATGGACAAGCGGGAGCTGGTCCAGCAGTTCTTTGAATCACGGGCGAAAGCGGCTCCGACGCCATCGGATTGGTGCTATGTCTACAACTTCGACCAAGAGCATAGGCCGGTGGCCATCGAACTGCCTGCAGGGAAGGGCCGGGAGTTCCACGATGATATGAAGCAGCTGGTCGAGGAGCTTCGGACAGCGCTTTCCGCAGCCTTTGAGAGTGAGGAATACCAATCTCAGCGGCAGACGCTCTCTGAGGTTTTCCGAGAACGGCAGGCAGAGGGCTTCGAGCAGCTTCAGTCACGGGCGCGCGAGGAGGATATGGCACTCATTCGCACCCCGGGGGGCATCGCAGTTGCGCCTACGCGTGATGGGGAGGTCCTCGGCCCCGAGGAGATTCAGCAGCTTCCGGAGGAAGAGCAGAAAGCGATCGAGAACAAGGTCGAGGAGCTGCAGGAGGAGCTCCAGCACATCCTCAGGCAGGTGCCTGGCTGGCAGCGCGAGATGCGCGAGAAGCTCAATCAACTGAACAGTGAGATGGCGAACCTAGCTGTGGGCTCCTTGATCGATGAGTTGCGCGAGAAATACGCTGATCATGAAGCTGTGGTCAAGCATCTAGATGCGTTACAGAAGGATGTTGTCTCCAATGCTGACCAATTCCTGCCGCAACAGGAGCAGGAGCGCGGGGCGCAGTGGATGCAGGCTATGCAACAACAGAGCCAGGAACAGGCCCTACGGCGCTACGGCGTCAATGTCCTGATTGACCACGCCGAGACGAGGGGAGCCCCGGTTGTCTATGAGGACAACCCCACGTATCAGAACCTCATCGGGCGTGTCGAACACCGGGCACAGATGGGCGCACTCATGACAGATTTCCAGCTTATCAAGCCTGGCTCGCTGCACCGGGCCAATGGTGGTTACCTTATCCTTGACGTGCGGAGTCTCTTGACCCAGACCTACGCCTGGGAGGGTCTCAAGCGTGCCCTGAAGAGCAAGGATCTGCGCATTGAGTCCTTGGGTCAGCAGTTTAGCCTGATCAGCACCGTCTCGTTGGAACCTGAGGCGATCCCGCTTCAGGTGAAGGTGGCTTTGATCGGTGACCGCATGCTCTACTACCTGCTCTCGCAGCTCGATCCAGATTTCGATGAGCTGTTCAAGGTCGGGGCCGACTTCGATGATCAGATGGATCGGGATCAAGAGACCCAAGTGCGGTATGCACGCCTGATCGCGTCAGCGGCCCGGCAGGAAGGCCTGCGACCGTTCAAGCGCAGCGCGGTGGAGAGCCTCATAGAGCGGAGCTCTCGGATCGTCGGCGATTCGGAAAAGCTCTCTGCGCGGATGCGCGAGATCACCGATCTGATGCGTGAATCCAACTACTGGGCGCGGGAGCGGGGCCAAGAGAGTGTGGAGGCCGAGGATGTGCAACGCGCCATCGACGCCCAGATCTACCGTATGGATCGGGTCCGCGAGCGATCACAGGAGACCATTCTCCGCGGGACGTTGTTGATTGATACCGAGGGCGAGGTTGTGGGGCAGATCAACGGCCTCTCAGTTATGATGCTGAGCAACTTCGCCTTTGGCCGTCCGACCCGTATCACAGCGCGGACGCGGTTGGGGACCGGGGATGTTGTGGATATCGAGCGCGAGGTCGAGTTGGGCGGTCCCTTGCACTCCAAAGGCGTGATGATCCTGACAGGCTTTCTCACCGGACGCTATGCACAAGAGCAGCCTTTGTCTCTCTCGGCGAGCTTGGTCTTCGAGCAATCCTACGGTGGCGTCGACGGGGATAGCGCCTCTTCGGCTGAGCTCTATGCGCTGCTCTCAGCGATAGCCGATGTCCCCATCAAGCAGTCTTTTGCGGTGACGGGTTCGGTGAACCAGAAGGGTGAGGTCCAAGCCATCGGCGGCGTCAACGAAAAGATCGAGGGGTTCTTCGACATCTGCCAGAAGCGCGGGTTGACCGGTGAACAGGGGGTGCTGATCCCGGCCTTCAACGTCAAGCACCTGATGTTGCGACAGGATGTGGTGGAAGCCGTTTCAGAAGGGAAGTTCTCCATCTACGCTGTCGAACATATTGATCAGGGTATCGAGCTTCTGACGGGCCTGAGCGCTGGTACACTTGACGTTGAGGGCAATTACCCGGAGGGCACGATCAACTATCTGGTGCAGGCGCGGTTGAAGGCGATGGCTGAGAGGCGTCGGGCCTTCGCCAGGGCGATGGAGGGGGGTAGTCGTGAGTGAACGTGGCGATGCGGTGGAGATACACCGTATCCTAGTGGCGGTTGATGCGTCACCTCACAGCCGAGCTGCGCTGGAAGCGGCTGTGGAGATGGCTGCCCGTTTCCGAGCCGAGCTCCTGGGGCTCTTCGTGGAAGACATCGATCTGTTGCGTGCAGCCGCGCTGCCCTTCACGCGCGAACTGGGTAGCTATTCGGCGCGTCTCCGGCACATGAGTGCGGAGCAAGTGGAGCGTCACTTCAGGGCGCGTGTCCGGCAGATTGAACGTCTGTTTAGGTCCCTGTCGGAGCGCGAGGCTGTCCAGGGTTCCTTCCAGGTGGTGCGCGGTCGGGTGGGATCAGAAATACGCATCGCTGCCCAAGAGGTCGATGTCCTGATTGTGGGGCGCGTTGGGTGGTCGCAGATACGGGACCGCCAGGTGGGCTCAACGACGCTGGCGGCATGTTGTGATGAGATCCCAGGCGTGACCGTTGTGCTCCAGGAGGGGTCTCGCCTGGCATCGCCGATCACCGTCGTCTATGATGGCTCGCTGGCATCGCGGGTGGCGCTGGTGATTGCCGCCCGGCTCGTGGATGAGCTCTCTGGCCCGCTGCAAGTCTTGCTTCTGACAGACGATGAGGACCGCCTTCCTGAGCTTCGTGACCAGGCAAACGGCAGCCTGGAGGGGTTGGATGTCGTGCATCAGATGCACGGCCTCGTGACCTCAGGGCTGGTCAACCTGGTGCAGGCCATCTACGCGCTCGAGAGCCGCACGCTGGTGTTGCCCGCGACACTGTCCCAGATCGAGGGCGAGGCCGTGGGCGGGCTGCTGGAGCAGATCGAGATTCCTGTTTTGCTTGTGCGCTAGCGTCTGATCCAGACAACCGGCGCCCTAGAGGGCGGTGCCGCAGTTGCGGCAGAACTTGTCATTCTTTCCAACGGGTTTACCGCACTTGGGACAGAAGGGGCCATCTGCTCTGCGGTCCCCTTCCTCGTCGTCCTCCATGTCGATCTCGTAGAGGGCGACGCCCTTGCGGCTGAATGCGTTGTAGAAGGCAGCGCCAGCACCGATAAGGCCGAAGGCAATCCAGACGATCCGGAATGCGGAGATGGCTCCGCCCATCGGTGACGGCACTCCCAGGATGCCGCGTCCTGGCATCAAGAAGAGCCCCACAACCATAACGACCAACATCAGAATGCCGGCGATGAGTGAGCGTGTTTTGCCGGGGCGAATTCTCATGGTGCACTGTCCTTTCAGATCGTGACGGCAGGCTTAAGCCGCCGCCGTCCACTCTTGCCAGGCGAGGGTCCAGACGGTGGAGAAGTAGGCGGCGATGGCGCCTTCGATGACCAGCAGCACGGGCCACAGAATGCAGCAAAGCGCTATGAGCAGCCCTGGTATCGCCATCAGCAGGCCAATCGCGATGCTGATCCCGATCTGTATGACAAAGAGCACGAGTGCCGGCCCGATGTTGGCAATCAGGACTTCCCAGCCCCGCTTGTAGGCGGCGAAGACGCCGAGGTTCTCCAGAACACAGGCCCGGTTTGCAAAGGTTCTTAGGAGATTCAGGATCAACGCGAGCGGCGCAGCAACGCAGAGCACCGGGATGAAGACCAAGGCGAGATTGCGCGTAAGGCCCCAGCCGTCCAGGTTCAGTAACTGAGATCCCGCCGCTAGAATGCCTGTCAAACCCAGTCCGCCGATGAAGAGGATCACCCCGGGGATGGCGGGTAGGATTCCAATGCCCAGAAGCTGCCAGCCTTTCCGCCAACCGGCCCCAAACGCCTCGGAGAATGTCGATGTACCGCCGGTTGACACGGCGTTGACGCCGTCGATCAACCCGCCGCGAGCAAAGGTGCCCACGACCCAGAGCGCCACCCCGATGACAATCGCGACGCTAACAACGAACAGCGCGAGGATCCCCGCTGCTACAGGGATCCCCCAGTCCTCAGGGCCGCGGAACCGGGGCATCTCCGGCATCTGGGGGAAGTCTCGGAAGTTTCGCGGCATCTGCCGGTCGAAATCCCCTGAGTCGAATTGCAGGCCCGTGCCGGATGTCCCACCGCCGGCACTGGTGAGCGCCACCAGCACGCCCAGAATAATGAGAAACTTGTGGGACCAGACAATGTCCCAAGCGCGGCTTAGCAGTTGACCGTAGTCCATCAGCCTATCTCCTTTGTGACTTGTGTTCTACACCCTTCTGTACGTTACGCTTTCCCCTCAAGTTGCGCCAGGGCCTCTTTCAGGATATTGGCCGATGCCCGGAGGGCCGCATCCTCCTCGGGCGGCAACGTCGTCTCCATGACACGGTCGATACCCTCTTGTGAGACAATGCAGGGCACGCTCAGCGCTACATCGCTGAGGCCATACTCCCCGTCAAGTACCGTCGAGACGGTCAGCACGCTGTGCTCGTTACGGAGGATCGCGCCGACGATACGCACGAGTGCCAGTCCTACGGCATAGTAGGTCGCGCCCTTGTAGTCAATGACGTGGTAGGCCGAGTTGCGCACCGCCTTCTCGATGGATCTGCGCTCCTCTTCCCAATCGCCGCAGTGTCCGCATATCGGGCAGTACTGGTCCATGCTCAGACCGGCGAGATGCACCATTGACCAGGCGGCGAACTCGCTATCGCCGTGTTCGCCCAAGATGTAGGCGTGCACGTTGTGAACGTCAATGTTGCAGTGCTGGCTGAGCTGATACCGCAGCCGGGCGCTGTCCAGCACAGTGCCGGAGCCCATGACCCGGCCCGCAGGCCAACCCGAGTGGCGCTGCGCGACATAGGTAAGGATGTCCACGGGGTTTGACACGACCAGCAGTACCGCTGACGAGTCCTGTGCGGTGATATCATCCACGATGCTCCGCATGATGCGGGCGTTCTTCTGCAGTAGGTCCAACCGGGACTCGCCCGGTTTCTGGCTTGCCCCCGCCGTCACAACGATAACCTGCGCGTCGGCGTAGTCCGCGTTGTTCCCCACGTGGATATAGACCGAAGGGAAGAAGAACCGGCCGTGGCTCAGATCGAGGACCTGGCCCTGGGCAAGCTCAGCATTCAGATCGACCAGGACAATCTCGTCTGCAACGCCGCTCTGCGCCAGCGCATAGGCAAAGGTGGCGCCAACCTGCCCGGCTCCGACAATGACAACCTTGCGTGCCCGCCACGTCTTGGAACGCTCTGTTCCCTCGTTGTTCATCACCGTTCTCCTTGGCTTTGTAGTCGTTTGTGTGGGTCGATCAGCGTGCGCTTACTTCCGCTTCCTGTGGCCCGCCCTCGCAAGGCCTGTTCAGCGCAAATAGCTGCGTAGCTTGCGGCGTTGGTAAGGGTGACGCAGCTTCCTCAAAGCCTTCCGCTCGATCTGACGTACGCGCTCGCGACTGACGCTGAGCTCATCAGCCAGCTCCTGCAAGGTGTGGCGCTCGTTGCCCTGCAATCCAAAACGGCGCACCAACACGCCAATCTCTCGTTCATCCAGGACGTCGTTCATCACGGCTTCGAGGTCCTCCGACATGAGGTGTGAGTGGACGGTCTCCACAGGTGAGGGAGCATCTTCGTCCGCAATGAGGTTCAGGAGCTCGCTCTCGCCCTCCTCGCCAACCGGGATGTTGAGCGAAACGGTGTGCTTGGAAATGGTCAGGAGCTGCTGCAACTTGGCGGCGCTCTGGTCTCCCATCGCTTCGGCAATCTCCTCAAGCGTAGGACGCCGGCCCAACTGCTTCTCGAGTTTGCGCGACGTGTCGCGCACACGCCGCAGCCGGTTGCGAAGGTAGTAAGGCAGACGGATGTTGTAGCCTTGTTGGGTCAACGCGCGCCGGATTGACTGCCGGATCCACCATGTCGCGTAGGTGCTGAAGCGGTTGCCTAGCTGGTAGTCGAACTTGTCGACGGCGCGGATGAGCCCGATATTGCCCGCCTGGATGAGGTCCTGGAATGGCAACCCGTAGTTGCGATACTTCTTGGCTACGCTGACGACGAGGCGCGTGTTAGCCTCGATAAAGGCTCCGCGAGCTGCGTCACCTGCTTGCACCTGCGCTTCCAGCTCTGCAACGCGTTCAGGGGAGAGGTCCGTAGCCCCTTCGAGCGCCGCCTTGGCTCTATCGCCCTGCTCGATTTGCTTTGCCAGATCGACCTCTTGCTCCCGGCTTAGCAGGGCGACCTGACCGATCCTGCTGAGGTACATCGCCAGGGTGTCATCCGAACCGTCTGCCAGGTCAGTGTCAAGGCTTAGGTCTTTCTCCTCCAGGCTCTCGAGCTCTGCATCCCAGTCCTCATCCAGATCGCCTTCGGGCTCGAAATCCGAGACATCGAGGTCGAGATGCTCCAGAATATCGATAGCCGCATCGGACATATTCGAGTGACTTGATCCGCGGGTGTCGGCGTCTTGGGTCTCATTACGATCTACCAAGGTCCCTCCTGAGGCGTTGTGAAGCATGTTTAGCTATGGTTGCGCAACGTAGCGGTCGCCTGAGCTGGCGCAGGATGCGCAGGCACAGAGCTCCGTCCGCTGGGTTGCCGTCGGCCTCCTATGGTTGCTTCCATCGTTCCCGAAGGCGCCTGCGCTTCTCCCGGACCTGCCGTTCTACGATATTCAGGGTCTGCTGTAGCGACGTGATAGCATCCGGCGCTTTCTCAACGGCTACGACGTTGCTGGGTCGCATGTAGACGACGATGCGAGTCTGAAAGGCATGAGGCGTCTCGGCGGCGGTGAGCTCCTCAATGGCCACCGAAGCCCCGATGATATCGCTGTGATCGCCCGTCAGCGCACGCAACCGCTGCTCGGCTTCGACGCGCAGCGGTTCAGCCGGCTGTTCGATCTCACTCAAGAACTCGAAACTGAAATCTGTCTGGCTCATAGATCTCTTTCGGTTGTCTCGATGGTACTCAGGATAGGTCTCCAATTCAGCCCTGCCGATACTGAGATGAACCCCCCGGTCATCGGTGATCTCGGCAAGCGCGACCGGCACGATGACGCTCAGCCCAGCAGAGGGGGCCAAATCGATGACTAGGTCGGTGATGCGGTGCTTCTCTGTGTTCATGACGACCATGCGGAGGCTGCCGCACAGTCCGTCCTTGCAGTAGGCAGGGGCCCCAACATCCAGATTTTGCGTAGGCACAGGATTGTACTCCCTTATGACTCAACGAAGCAGCGATGACTTTGCACTTGGTTCGGAGGGCGTCTGTTATCTACCTCCCTCTAGGTGCCTCCCATCCCCAGCCCCGCGACCGGCGTCTTGCACGTTGGACAGCACCCGTCCGGCGTCACCACGTTTTTGCCAATGGTGTAACCGGATCGCCGGATAAGCAGTTCGCCACAGCTATGACACGTCGTGTTCTGACTCTGGCGGGTGTTGCCACCATAAACGTAGCGCAGCCCCGCCTCCTTTCCGATCTCGACGGCCCGCGTCACAGTCGACTCGGGTGTCGGCGGCACGTCCTGCAGCTTGTAGGTGGGGTAGAAGCGGCTGAGATGCCACGGGGTCTCCACGCCCAGCTCTTCCGCGATGAACTCTGCGGCCTCTTTGAGCTCCCCCGGATCATCATTGAGCGTCGGGATCAACAGCGTCGTGACTTCTACCCATATGCCCAGCGACTTCATCTGCTTCAAGCTATCCAGGACGGGCTGTAGACGTGCCCCTACGTACTGCCGGTAGGTTTCGTCTCTGAATGCTTTGAGATCGACATTGGCAGCGTCCAGATAGGGGTGTGCGACCTCAAGCATGGCCTCGCTCATATAGCCGTTTGTGACGAAGACGTTGAGTAGGCCTGCCTCCTCAGCCAGCTGCGCGATGTCGTAAGCATACTCGAAGAAGATCGTTGGCTCTGTGTAGGTGTAGGCGACGCTTTGACATCGCGCCGCCTTCGCAGCATCCACAATTTCACGGGGGGATACAGCCTGTCCCATGATCCGGTGGTGATCGCGTGGCATTTGGGAGATGTCGTAATTCTGACACCAATCGCAGCGGAAGTTGCATCCCGCAGTTGCCACCGAATATGCCCGCGATCCCGGGAAGACGTGGAAAAGCGGTTTCTTCTCTACCGGGTCCACGTGTTGCGCAATGAGCCTCTCGTAGACCAGCGTGTAGAGTGTGCCCTCACGATTCTCGCGGACCTGGCAGATGCCCCGCCCATCGGGCTGGATCACGCAGTGATGCGCGCAGAGATGGCACCTTACCCGGTCCTCAGAGAGGGACTCCCACAGCATCGCTTCTTTCATCGTTTCTCCCTCCTGCAGATGACGCACGCTGGTTCTGGCCCAAGCGGCGCGTGCCGTGGGAGCGGACCGCACCGCTTGGGCCCTACTAAAGGCTGGCCTAATGCCTGATGCTGTTGCTCCTAGGGAATCGGTATCCACCTGACAGCATCGAAGCCGATGAGGCGCGTGAGGTAGGGCTCGTAGGTGACATCTGCCAGCGATACATACTCGGAGCCGTCACCCTGGAAGTTGTAGGTCCCGAGCGAGACCCACGTGTCACCGGTGTCCGACTGGTCCACGATTTGGAGCGTCAGCCCACCGCTGTGGGCGACCCAGTAGCGGGCCTGGGCTGTCGTCGTGTAGCGGAAGGGGACGTAGACCTGAACCTCATAGCGTCCGGATGCAAGACTGGGATACCAGCGTGCCCAGTTGTAGTTCTCACGCACGCGATCGTTGTTGTACGTCCAGAGGAGGTCACCGTCGTACCCCTCGTTTTGCCTACGCCACGAGGCCGCGGTGCCGCCGGTGGTGAATCCCGGATCGCCGTTGTCGACCACGACGACGTCGGTCGGCGGCGAGCCGGGCACATCAGGGCGCCAGTCGAGTTGGAGCCGGGCGTAGCCGGTGTTCTCATAGTACTGCACCTCGATGGTAACGGCCCCCTGGAGGAAGATGTCCTCTGTGTAGAGCGTGGCTGCCTGGTCGTACCACGCATCGATGAGAAGGTGCCCGTTCACCCAAAGCCGGGCGCCGTCGTCGGTCGTCAGGTCGAAGGTGTAGTTGTCAGCGGGCAGGGTGACGGTGCGGGTCCAGCGGGCCGAGAAGTTGTCTCGGGATATCGTCCCAGGATCTGGCGAGCCGGTTAGCCAGTTGAAATCCAGTGCGGCCTCGTTCCGGGTGAGGGCCGGCGTGCCCGAGAGCGTTATGTTGTTGAAATACTCGCCCTGCCAGGCCCCGGCTGCCTGATCCGCCCGCGTCCAGGTCAAGCGGGCGACGGCAAAGCCCCTGTTCTCGTAGTAGTCCATCCTGACGAGATGGTGACCGCTAGTGAGGTAGTGGTCGACGTAGTAGGTCGTCTCCGCATGGTCATGCCACTCGTCCACGATCAACTCGTCGTCTATCCACAGCCTGACGCCATCATCGCTGGTGGCCGTGAAGCGATAGGTGCCGGGCGTGACATCGATATAGCGCATCCAGCGCGCTGAGAACCGGTCATCCGCAACAGCAGAATCTGGGGAGCCCGTGCCCCAGTTGTAGTTGATGTTGGCCTCGGAGCGGACCAGCACCGGGGTGCCGCTCAGCTCCATGTTGTTCCAGTATGACGTGCTCCAGTTGGGGTCACTGTGCTGAGGTGTGATGGGCCCTTGAGCCCACACAGCCTGTGGGAGGGCAATCGCCGCCAGCACCAGTCCCAACAACAAAGCGCTAAGTCGCCTGCGCATGGTAACCTTCCTTTCGTGTCTGCCTTTTCTCCTACTGTATACTTTCGTCTCTAGGCTCCGAATTTCCCCAATCGTCCTGCGTGGCCCAGCATCAGGGGCATGAGGTCCTGCGAAGGTAAGCGCGGTCCCAGCCCGCCGCTGAGACACGCGTTCTCGTTGAACGCCTTTACGCCATCGGGCCGGCAAGTCGGCGCCCAAAGCAGCGCCGGAATGGGATGCCAGCTGTGATAGCGTAGTTTGGCCGGCGTGGAGTGGTCGCCTGTGACCACCATCACATCCGGCTTCAAATCCAGGATGCGCGGCAACAGGGCGTCGGCCTCTTCAATCCGGGCGACCTTCTCTGCGAAATTGCCATCCTCACCGGCGCTGTCGATCCTCTTGACGTGGATGAAGAAGAAGTCGTAGTTGTCCCAGTTCTCTTCTAGCTTCTCGACCTCCTCGTCCAGGGATTGGCTGAAGGGCAGCGCGTCCATGCCGACCAGCCTCGCTACGCCCCGGTACATAGGGTACATTGCGATCGCCACGCCGTTAAGGCCAAAAGCGTCCTGCACGCTTGGCCAAGACGGCAACATGGAGAAGCCGCGGAGCAGAACCATGTTGGCGGGGCTCTCATCTTTCAGGACATTGCCGGCTTGCTCGACAAAGGCGTTGATCAGTCGGGCGGTCTTTTGGGTTGTATCGAAGTGCGACTGAGCTGGGCGTGGTGCTTTACCGGTCTCAAGGGGATCGGTGTCGTTGATGCGTGCATCCAAGCCTGGCCCTCTCAAGACCAGCAGGAAACGGTACTCCTTGACCGGTTGGATGAAGATCTCAACGCCGCCGAGGGCTACCTTCTGGCGCAGCTTATTGCAGAGCGCCGCGCTCCGTTCCGTGGGAATGCGCCCGGCACGGCGATCTGTGACGATGCCGTCGTCGTTCACGGTGCAGAAGTTGCCCCTTGCGGCAATGTCACCCTTCCGGAGGTCAAATCCAATGCCCAAGGCCGAAAGGACGCCTCGTCCTACCTGATACTTCAGGGGGTCGTAACCGAAAAGGCCCAAGTGTCCGGGCCCGCTTCCCGGGGTGATCCCGGGGCCGACCGGCAATTGCAGGCCGCATATACTGCGGGCC
>JAFGNI010000551.1 GCA_016927095.1 Anaerolineae bacterium
GCCACCAGCGAACGGCGGTGCCGTCCAGCCTTGAGTTCCGACAGTGCGCGCCGCACGGCCTCCAGGACTTCGTCGACCGGGCAGGGCTTCAGCAGGAAGTCATAGGCGCCTTTGCGCAGGGCGCTGATCGCCGTTTCCAGGGTGCCGTAGCCGGTGATCAGAATGACCACGGTATCCTGTGAGATCTGGCGGATACCGTCCAGCACCTGCAGCCCATCCATGCCGGGCAGCCTGAGGTCCAGGATGGCAATGTCGAAGATAGGTGATTGCTTTCGCGTCAGGGCGAGCGCTTCCTCACCCGAGGCGGCTAGCGACACCTGGTAGCCCTCCAAGCGGAGGACCTCCCCCAATGTGATGCGTTCTGCTGCTTCATCGTCCACGATCAGGATTTCTGCTCTGGTTTCCATAGGCTATGGGTCCTCTGGTTCGAAGTACTCGGGTAATCGGATGATGAATGTCGTGCCCCCGCCTTGGGGGCTTTCTACCTCAATGGTGCCGGCGTGACGCTCGATGATCCCGTAGCTGATGGCCAATCCCAGCCCGGTGCCGGTCGGCTTGGTTGTATGGAAGGGTTCGAACAGGTGGTCCCTGATGTCGGCTGGAATTCCAGGCCCGCTATCCCGGAAGGCCACGACGACCTGCTTGGCATCGGTATGGTGCGCCGTGCCAACCCAGAGGGTGCCACCCTCGGGCATCGCTTCGATAGCATTGATCACAAGGTTGAGGAAGACCTGGGTGAGCTGGTTGGCTGTTCCCCGCACCGGTGGCAGATTGTGGGAGAGGCGCGCTTCCACCTTGATGTGGCTCTGCTGTAGTCGCTTCTGGGCGATCGCGAGGGCGTCCTCGAGCGGCTGGTTGACATTCAGTTCGTGTGTGGCGGATGAGGGCCGGTAGAAATCCAACATCCGGTGAACAATCTGAATCAAGCGGTTGACCTCGCTCTGAGCCATCTCCAGGAACTCCTGCTTCTTCGCGCCGTCCAGCCCCTTGTGCGAGGCCAGATGCAGGCTGTTCTGGATTGCCTGGAGCGGGTTGTTGATCTCATGAGCTAACGAGGCTGTCAGGCGTCCAACCGCCGCCATCTTCTCCGCCTGAATCAGCTGCGTTTGGGAGCGCTCGATCTCATCCGCAAAGGCCTCCAGATCGTGGAAGAGCCACGCTTTCTCCACGGCAACGACGACGGTGGCTGCGACGCGCTCCACCAGCGTGATGTCCGCTTCCCGCAGGCTGTGGGGCTCACCGATGGCGACGAGGACGCCGACGGTCTCATCGTTCTTTGCCAGTGGAACGCAGAGAAGGTCTAGGGTGGGCCGGTCCCATACCCGGTTCCAGAACCCCGACGTTACGTCTCTGCGCAGCAGGGGCCGCGTCATTTCTGCTTCCGGCGTCAAGCCCAGGTCGTCGGCGGGGACTAACCGTCCCTCTAGCCAGAGGCCCATCGGGCAGCGGGCCGCACGAACGACGTGTTCCTGCGTCTCTTCGTTGTTCAGCACCACAGCGAGGATATCGGCCCGGATCAGGTGCCCTAGCCCCCGCAGTGCGGACACGAGCACCTCGTCCAGATCTAGGCTCGACGAGATCGTGCGGTTGATCTCGTCCAGCGCTGCCAGCTCCTCGTTGCGCTGCCGGAGCATCAACTCTGAACGGCGGATGCGCAGGACGACGCCGAGACGTGCCAGCAGCTCCTGGGGGTCGAAAGGCTTGATGATGTAGTCGTCGGCACCCATCTGGAGGCCGCGTGTCTTGGCTGAGATCGAGTTGAGTCCTGTGATGAGGATGACCGGGATCTGCTGGAGTTCGAGGCTTTCTTTCATCCGCTCCAGGATATGGAAACCATCCTCGCCCGGCATCATGATGTCAAGAAGCACCACATCGATGGCGTTGCCATCCTCTACCTCCCGCCGGAGCAGGTCGAGCGCAGAGCTGCCATCATTCCGCACGAGGATGTCACTGGGAAGCAGCTCCAGGACCTCGCGGATCAGGTGGATCATCTCCGGATCGTCGTCAACGATCAGGATCCGCGGAAGGGGAAGTTCTCCCCGATCTTGGAGGGCGTTGGTGGGTCGCGTCGTGGTTAGCGGATGGGAAGACATAGATCAGGTTTTCACGGCGTCCTGGTTGATTGAGTTCAAGGTTCGTTAGGTTCTGCCGCCGCCCGCACAGCCGCTTCAAGGGTCGCGAAATCCCCCTCTGAGACGTTCAGGACACCGACCCGTGGGGTTTCCAGCAGCCCTGAGAAGACCCGCCGCCACGCCGCGTGCGTCCCGGACAACGGTACCCAGAAGAACTTGGCTTCGGGGAACAGATGCCGGGTATGCACGCGGACGGACTCGTTGTAGTGCAGCTCTAGGAGGCGTTCCTCGCTGCGTAAGCGCTCCAGATTCTCATCTGAGAGCCCCACGCTACTTTCATAGCCCGAGCAGTGGGCGACAGATTTTGAGAAGGCCGCCATGATCTCCTCATACTCTGAATCACCGGGAAAGTACATATGCGTGATGCCATTCCAGTAGACGGTGATCCAATCCGCTCTGGCCTTGAACGATCGCCAGAACCAGAGCGGATCCTCGTTAGGAATGGCGTTGACCCACCAGAAGAGAAGCCCCCCGACTACAACGAGAATCGCCAGAGCACTTAGGACCTTGGGACGTTTTGCTGACATCGCTGATTCTCCTAACTCGATTATAGCTTGCTTTGCAGAATTAGGGAAGCGCCGCTAAGGTCTTGTGCGGTATTTTTGATTGTAGCCAGGGCGGCAGCAGAGCATAGCCCTCTAGAACACAGACAGGGCGATGAAGCCGCTTCATCGCCCTGTCTGTGTTCGCTGGTCTACGATCATTCGAGATCGAGCGTCTCGATATTCCACATCTCTGAGACCTCGGTCGTGTTCATCACAAACCCCATGACCTCGGGGCGGATGGCTGCAAGCTTCACGCGCGGGAAGAGCGGGACGACCGGGAGCTGCTCGGTGAAGATGCGCTGAGACGCCTGGTGGCCTTCGACATAGGCTTCCGAGCCCGGAAGCCCGCCCAGAGCCTCCAGGCACGCCGTGTCGTACGCTTCGTCGATAAAGCCGGGGTTGTTCGAGCCATCCCAGCCGTTCTCCTCGCTGGGGATCTCCGAGCTCAGGTAGAGCTCACACGGCGGTTCGATGGGGGTCAGCCAGGCGAACGAAGCGAGGTCGAAGCGTCGCCCGAAGAGCAGGCCATCGGGTCCTTCAGCGAAGAACTCCGCTGAGCCCACCGTCTCCAGGTCGACCTGGACGCCGCACTCGGCCAAGTCCTGCTGGAAGCTCTGCAGATACTGCGCGTTCCAGGGGAGATCCAGCGAATGCCACCGAAACTCCAGCGGTGTGCCATTCGCGATGCCCTCGACGGCACTGGCCTCGCGGATCCCGTCACCATCGTTGTCGACCCAACCGACTTCCTCGAGCAGAGCTCTGCCGGCTTCCGGGTCATAGGGCCAAGTGGTCAGACCGTCGGCGTAGAGGGGGTGTTCAGGTGGGATGTAAGTGTCCATGACGACGGACCGACCGTGGAGCAGGGTGTCAACCACACTCTGGCGGTCGACACACATCGCGATGGCCTGGCGGACACGCACATCCTCAAAGAAATCAGGGCGGTCATAGTCATCCACAGGGTTGATGCCGAAGTCCAGGTGCTCCCAGATGGTATCAGCCACGAAGACGGGATTGACGACGCTCTCCTGTTCTAGCCTGAGCAGGAGCTCGGCTTGCTCTCCGAGCGCAGTGTCGTGCGTGACGATGTCGCATTCACCCGAGATCAACTGCGCGATCGCGGCGTTCGGGTCGGCAACGAAACGGTAGATGACGGTGTCGATATAGGGAAGTCCTTCATCTGCCCGGAAGTAGTTGGGGTTCTTTTCAACGGTGATGTGGTCCCCAGCGACCCACTCGGTGATGACGAAGGCGCCCCAACCCATAGGCTTACGGGCGCTCTCCTCAGCCTCAAGCAAGTCTGCTGCACTGTGGCCTAGCTCATCCTGCCAGAGGGCACGGGGGAAGGGGTGCCAGAAGTTCGTGTAGTAGAGGATATCGATATAGCCGGGAAGGCCGGTCCATACGGTGTGCACGTCGCTGGTGGCTTCGTAGGAGGCGGTGCGCTCAACCGTGAAGTGGCTGGTGGGCGTCTGGGGATCGGCGTTCAGCTCGAAACCGTAGACCGAATCATCCGCGGTCAAGGGCGTGCCGTCGGACCAGGTGATGCCCTCGATCAGCTCAAAGGTCACGACCATCTGGTCCATCTCCAGCGGCTCGCCCGTGAATTCGACGGCGCAATCCGCGCTGCGACAGCCGGCGGGGCGAATCCACGTGCCTTCTACAAGCTCGACCGGTTCATCGGCATCGTTGACAACCAGGTCGCCCCCTTGCACTGTCACGGCGTTGATGAGGGCGTCGCCATCCTCGAGGCTGGGCAGCTTCTGAAGAATCGTGGGCTGGTACGCAAAGTCAAGGATGTCCATAGCCCCCGTCGTAGCCCCATCATAGACGGCTTGCTGGATATGCATCGACGCCGGCATCGTGGTGTCGTAGACGTAGAGCGAATCAGGTTCTTCGCTCTGGCAGACGACCAATATCTTGGATTCCGGCCTCTCGAGCTCGGGGGCAGGGGATGGCGTGGCTTCCACCTCGACTTCAACGGTCTCCTCGACCTGAACCGTCCTCTCCACCACAACAGTTTCAACGATGACTTCGGGGGTGACGGATGTACAGCTGCCCAGCGCCACACTCAGTGCCGCGAGGACGCCAAGCACACTTAAGGACTCTCTACGCATGAAGATTCGCTCCTTCTTCGACCGTATGGGTATGAATCGAGGCGGATTATACGCTAGGTTGGCGGTTAGACAATCGATCCAGAAGGCGCTACCTGATGCCTAGCCGGGTCCTGGTGTGTCTTTCCAGGGAGATCCCCAGCATCACAAAGGCAAAGCTCAACACCAGGAGAAGACCAAGGGGCTCGAGAATCAGATGGTAGGTCTCTGTGTAGATGTTGCGCGAGAGGCCCTGGGCGATGAGCTTGCCCCACGTTGGCAAGACCGGGTCGCTGACGCCGAGGAAGGCCAAGGACGCCTCCAGGAATACATAACTCGGGACCAATATGATCACGTGGGGGACCAGTACCGAAACGATGCGCGGGATCAGGTAGCGAAAGATGATCCGCCCATTGCCGGCACCGTAGGCCTGCGCCGCCTCGATATAGGGAGATTCGCGGACCTGCAGCAGGAGCGCACGGTAGGTCTTGATGGAGGTGCCAAAGATACTGAGCACGATGGTCACGCCCAGGATGGTCCAGAAGCTCTTGGAGTAGAGGACATAGACCATCACACTGACAGGGAGAAAGGGCAGGATCATATTGACTTCGGTGATGCGCTGGATAAGGACATCCGCCCAGCCGCCGAGCCAGGTGCTCACGGCGGCAATAAGGACCGAGCTGAGGGTTGTGATCACCGCTGCCAGCAAGCCGAACGCCAGCGCCACTGCCATCCCCCACAACAGGGGTACGGCAAGGTCCCGCCGCCGCTCATCGGTACCGGCTAAGCCAAAGACCTGTCCATAGAGCACCATCTTGGCGTCCACATCGGCGTCATCCTCAAAGACGTAGGATGTGACGCGGAGCTCGTACGCCCCCTGGCGCACAGCCCGATCCGCGGCGGCGGGATCCACCAGCAGCGCCTCCAGGGTGTGCTCGGTCCCGAGCTTGCGTGCCAGGTTCTCATCCTGGGAAACACGGTAGAACAAGGATGCCCCCGTCATGGACGTGCTCGTCAGCTCGATCTCTCTCCCATCCGGGGTCAACCAGGTGAGGATCGTCAAGGGCCTCTTCTCATCGTAGCGCGCGTCGACGAAAACTGCTAGGTCTTGGGGCAATCCACCATAGGCGTAGTCGATGGAAAATTGCAGTGTGATCTCGGTCATGTCCTCGGAGACGACTTCAACGGTTCTGTCCGGGACCTCGCGCATATCCCCGGTCGCTCTGCTGTCCATGATGAGGGTCTGTGGGAGCTTGTCCTTTCTGAAGAGGTTCACCCAGGTCGGGAGGGCGTCCTTGGGGTTATCCATCCACGCATCCTGCCCATCGCGCCACAAGAAGAGCATCTCATCGTAAGGGATCGCGATCACCGCGTAGATCGAGGTCGCGATAAGGACGAGGATGATCACCAGGCCCACCACGGCTGCGGGATAGCCGGCAAGCTGACGTAGCGCAATCCTTGCGCTCTCTAGGGTGGGGTCTAGCCGTCGTCTCCAAGACCGGCGTTCGAGGCCTTCAGGATGACGCTGACCACGCGCAGCTTCCGGTCCCTCACTCGTCTGAGACGCCGCGAGCGCGTCCTGGAGACCGGCACCACGGTGGGGGGCCACCTGCAGACCCGCGCGGATCCGGTCCAGGATGCCGGACAGGGGCTGCCCCCGCCTGCCGGCGCGCTGCGTCCTCGCAGCCTCGACCGTCTGCCCTTCGCCCCCAATCTTGATCCTAGGGTCAACGATGACATAGACGATGTCCAGCATGAAGACTGTGACGGCGAGCAAGTAGGCGAAGGTGACCACAAGGGCCACGATGAAGGGCGTGCGTTCGGGCACATTGTACGTTACAACGCCAAAGAAAGCGGAACCGATCCCTTGGATGTTGAAGACCTGCTCCAGGATGATCACTTCCTGCCAGAGGTTCACGAAGATCAGGGCGAAGCTGGTGAGCAGCGTGGGCAACATCGGCCTGAGGATGTAGCGGCGCTCCAGCATGCCCGACGGCAAACCTTTGGCTCTCGCCAGCTCGACGTAGTCTTCGGCGGCGTGGAGCTGGAAATACATACGCCAGGTGTAGATGCCCTGGAAGAGGCCGCTCAGGAAGATCGCCAGAAGCGGCAAGACGAGATGTCGCATGATCATTGGAACGTAGGCCAACTTGAACGTATCAGGCCACGCGTCGAAGGCGCTGCCCGCGAAGACGTTGCCCAGGGCGCTCAGGGCGATAAGGTTCAGGAGGACGCCGTAGACCCACGCCGGCGCAGCAGATAGCGGCGACAGGGCAATGACGAGCTTGTCCAGCCAGCTCCTCTGCGTGTTGGTCATCGGCAGCGCCACCAAGACGGTTGTGAGAAAGAGGAGGAGATTGGCACTGCCGAAAATCAAGAGGCTGCGGGATAAGGCGTCCAAGATGATGGCCCGGATTTCCCCGGTCTGGCCCGTCCATCTGCCGGCGAAACTCAGATTGGTGTCGCCCCAGTCGAGGGTCAGACCTCGCCTGAGCCAGCGGAGACAGCGCACCGCAAAGGGTGTGTTGAGGCCCGCGGCCTCATAAGCAGCTTGCCGTCGCGCCTCCGCCATCTCGGCACGTTCTTCGGTGGTAAGCCCTCGAACGTCTTTCATGCTCAGGCCCACCGCGAAGTCTATATCGGCTCGAACAAACGCGTCGATCTGACCGCCGAAGTTGGCGATGAGGATGGTCAGATAGACGGCAACCACGACCGTGACGAGCAGGGTCACAGCGCGGATGAGGACATACCTGAGGATGCGGGAGGCGTTGCCGTGTCTCCCGGTGAGGGCTATCGACTGCAGTCCGTTCATAGTATGGGCGTCCCTAACGCAGGACAGGCGCCCCGAGACCCATGGTTGAGCGAGCCGTTCCGTGTCCGTGCAAGGTCTACGGCTACTGACTCAGGTAGCCGATGAAGGCCCCCACGCTCAGCAGTATGATGACGAGGGTTGCCAGACCGATCACCCACCATCCCAGAAGACTGACGACGATCCCGATGGTGAGCACCACGGTCAGAAAGACGATGATCCGGGCGATCTGCACCTTGCTACCCAGCCGGTGCGGATGCCCGGCGATCCAGACCGCGCCGCCGCCGATCGTGCAGATCAGGCTCAGCACAGTCCCGAGGGCATAGATCTGGTTCCCGGTCAAGGCAGGCAGGTCGAGGACGACGATGCCGCACGTGCCCTGTCGAGCAGGCAGCGGATAGCCACCCGAGACGACCACCCTGAAGAAGATGATCCGGCCGAAGGCCGCATCTTCGGCACTGACCTGCCAGTCCAGACGTGTTCTCTCGCCCGGCTCAAGGGGCACCTGCGTGGTCTCTTCCCGCATCAGCGTGAGATAACCCTCGCTGATGCGGGCACGGACGAAGAAGCGGGTGGCACGGTCGAGCGTGTTCCTGAACCGCACCCGGATCGTCCCTGCTTGCTGGGCTTTGGTCAACATGACGGGACAGCGCAACTGTCGCAGATGCGCCTCCTCCTGCATGCCCGGATTGAAGAGGGTGGCTTCGAGGTCGCCCCACACGGTGACCCCGATGAGCATGCTGCCCAGTAGCACGCCGAAGGCAAAGACGATCAGACTCAGGGTCCGGACGAATGGCCGCTTAAGCATCTTCCTTACCCCTTCCGCTTCGCAGCTAGCTGTCTAGCAGGTTGACGTCATACTCCCCACGGTGTGTCTTAGCGCTCTTCGCCGACGTCATTGGGCCACGGC
>JAFGNI010000552.1 GCA_016927095.1 Anaerolineae bacterium
GGTCGACCTATTCCCACAGACTTACCATATCGAGAACGTTGCCCTGCTGACGCGCTAGACCAGAGGAGGCGCCATGGCCAGCTTCGACCGCGTGAGGCAGCGCCCGACCGGCGATCCCGTGGAGCTCTAGATCCATGCCACGCCTACCGTTCTACCAGATCGACGCTTTTACCGATACGCCCTATCAGGGCAACCCAGCCGCCGTATGCCTACTGGCGAATCCGCTGGCGGACTCGACCTGTCAGGCCATCGCAGTCGAGATGGCGCTGTCGGAGACGGCGTTTCTACTGCGAACCGGCAATGAACGGTGGGAAGCCAGCGACCGCTTCTCGCTGCGCTGGTTCACGCCCAAGACCGAGGTCCGCCTTTGTGGGCACGCCACCCTGGCCTCCGCGGCGGCGCTGTTCGACATGGTGGGCGTGCGTCAGAGCAAGATTGTCTTCGAGACCCTTAGCGGCGAACTGATCGCGCGCAAGGAAGCGGACGGCATCGCCCTGGATTTCCCCATCGATCCACCGGAGGCATGCCCCACGCCCGAAGATGTCACCGCGGCACTGGGGACGCGCACGGAAGCCGTGTTGCACGCCGCCGCCGGAACCAAGACCCGCAAGCTGCTGCTGCGGTTCGCCAACGCGAACGAGGTTGCGGCATTGGCACCTGACTTCGTCGCTCTTCTCCATGCGCCAAGCATGCGCGCGTATCGCGGTCTGATCGTGACCGCGCCGGGTCCTGCCCCCTACGACTTCTCCTCTCGCTACTTCGCGCCGTGGGTTGGGATCAACGAGGACCCCGTGACGGGGTCAGCCCATACGGTGCTGGCGCCCTATTGGGCCGAACGCTTGAAGAAGGGGCGGCTGGGCGAGGCGCATCTGCACGCCTACCAGGCCTCGGCCCGCGGCGGAGAACTTCGCGTCCGGCTGATGGCAGGGGAACGGGTCGAACTGGTAGGCCAGGCCGTCACCGTCGCGGAGGGCTTCCTGACCATCCCTGAATGAAGGAGCTATCGACGTGAGCGAGACACCCAAGATCGGAGGCTATCAGTTCGGTCGAATTGAGGTGGACGGTCGGACCTACGAGCAGGACCTGATCATCCTACCCGACCACGTGGTGGCGAACTGGTGGCGGAAAGAGGGGCATGTGCTGCACGCCGAGGATCTCGAGACTGTGCTCAGCCTGGAAGATAGGCCCCAGACCCTCGTCGTCGGCCAAGGCGCCTACGGACGCATGCGCGTGGCCAAGGATGCCCGCGAGGCACTGGACGCCGCGGGAATTGCGCTCATCTCGGAATCGACGGAAGAGGCCTGCGAAACCTACAACGCGCTGCGGGACCAAGTACGGGTCGCGGCCGCGCTGCACCTTACCTGCTAGCCCCGACGGTGGCCTACCCCTTGTATCCCCGGGCCACAATGAAGGACTCCCAGCTCTCGTTCCGGGTGGCGGGCGGCGTATGCACCTTGACGGGATGAAACGCCATCTTGACGTCCTGAATCAGGTCCGGCAGGTCCTCCCCCTCAAAGACCTTCAGCACCAGGTTCCCACCGGGGACGAGGAGCTGCCTCGCGACCTCAAAGGCGGCGCGTGCCAGCTGGATGGAGAGCACGTGGTCGCGCAATTTGATGCCGGTCGTTGAGGGTGCGGCGTCGCTTAGCACAACGTTGGCCTTGCCCCCAGCCAACGCAATCACCTGCGCCTGCACGGCAGGGTCGGTCATATCCCCTTCGAGGGTCGTGACACCGGGGATCGGCTCGATGGGTTGCAGGTCGAGCGCGATCACCTGACCACGCTCCCCCACGATCTTGGTCACGACCTGTGACCAGGAGCCCGGCGCGGCCCCCAGGTCGACGACCGTGTCACCACGCCGGATGATGTGAAACTTTCGCTGAATCTGGAGCAGCTTATAGGCGGAGCGGGCGCGGTAGCCCTCTTCCTTGGCTTTCTGAAAGTACGGATCGAGATGCTGTTGCTTGCGCCAATGGCTCATGCACCTTGTTCCTCTATCTTGGTCACCGCATATGCAACCAGATGCGACGCCAAGTAATCGGGAACCTGCGCTTCGATGTATGTCCCACCCGGATGGTGGCTCTCTTCCTCAATCAGACCGCGCTCGTGGATCAGACTGACCAGATCGCCGCGCTCAAAGGGCAGCAACACTTTGACATGGTGCATCTCCGCTTCCATCACGGTCTCGATCTCTGCCAGCAGGTCCTCAAGCCCTTGCCCTGTCAGCGCCGATACCGCGACGGTATCCGGGAGATCGCAGAGGGCATCACAGGCAGCCGATGGATCATGGAGACGATCGATCTTGTTGAGCACATTGATGACGGGCAGATCTGCCGCCCCGATCTCCTTGAGCGTGCTGTAGACGGCGTGGGCCTGTTCCGTGGCGTGGGGATGGCTGACGTCGATCACGTGGACCAGAAGATCGGCCTCCAACACCTCCTCCAGCGTCGCGCGGAAGGCGGCGATCAGATCTGTGGGCAGCTTCTGGATGAAACCGACGGTGTCGGTAAAGAGCACCACCGTGCCGCCCGGCAGGGTTACGCGGCGGGTGGTGGGATCCAGCGTCGCGAAGAGCTGGTCGGCGGTGTAGACCGTGGATCCGCTCAGCGCGTTCAGGAGCGTGGACTTGCCGGCGTTGGTGTAGCCCACAAGCGCGACGGTGGGCAGACCCTCGCGCCGGCGCTGCTCGCGTTGCCGGGCACGCGCGTCGCGCACGGTATCCAGCTCGCGCTTGATCTGGGCAATGCGCTGGCGAATGACAAAACGATCCATCTCAAGCTTCGTCTCACCGGGACCACGCAGTCCCACGCCTCCGGTGCTCCCACCGGCACGACCACCCGCCTGACGCGTCAAGGCCTGCTCGGTCCAAGTCTGCGTCAAGCGCGGCAGTCGATACTCATACTGGGCTAGCTCTACTTGTAGGGCACCCTCGCGCGTGTTGGCGTGCAAGGCGAAGATATCAAGGATCAGACCCGTCCGGTCCAGGACCTTGACCTCTTTGCCAAAGACACGCTCCAGCTCACGCTGATGGCGTGGCGCTAACTCATCATCGAAGATCACCACACCTGCGTGCCGGGTGCGGACTTCATCCGCGATCTCCTCTGCCTTGCCGGTTCCAATGAAGGTCGCAGGATTGGGGCGATCCAGTCGCTGCGTCGTATATCCCACCACCTGCAGCCCGGCTGTGTGGGCCAACCGGTTGAGCTCGGCGAGCGACTCCTCGACCGGCCAATCCTCGGGGACATAGCGCCCGTTCGGGATCTCTTTCCACTCGACACCCACCAGATAGGCTTGCTCGGGTGGGGCGATGTTCTCTTTTACAGACTTGCGTCGACTCATTGGCCTCCTAAGACCTGCGGTACAGCCACGCATCACGGATAACCATCAATACACTCAGATCATAACGCGAAACCTCTCCTGATCAAGAGATGCGTAGCTTGTGGAATCTGCTAGAATGAGCCCACGACCACTACCAACCTGGAGGCATCTTGAGAATACTCATCACGGGCGGCGCCGGTTTTCTCGGAAGCGTCCTTGCCAACACCTTGGTCCCAGACGGTCATGAGGTCCTCGTGTTGGACGATCTCAGCGCCGGCAATCCGGACCGCTTGCGGTCCGAGGTTCTCTTCCACCGGGGCAACATCACCGATCGCCCCAAGCTCTGGACCCTGCTCCAAGGGGTGGACTGCGTCTATCATCTCGCTGCGCGCGTGCTGGTGGCCGAATCCACGCTCTATCCCCGCGAATACAACGAAGTCAACGTGAGCGGCACCGTCGCCCTGCTTGAGGCGATGCGCGATGTCGGCATCCCACGCCTGATCTTCGCCTCATCGGGTGCGGTCTATGGCGATCAGCCGGAGCAACCCATCACGGAGACGACGCCCCCTAACCCGCTGTCGCCCTATGCCGTGAGCAAGCTCGCGGCCGAATACTATGTTCACACCATCGGGGCGCTCTGGGGCACCCAGACTGTCGCGCTGCGGATCTTCAATGCCTACGGGCCGGGGCAGCCGCTCCTTCCCTCTCACTCGCCCGTGATTCCACGCTTCATCAACCAAGCCCTGGGGGGCGGGAGCCTCGTCGTCTTCGGGGATGGGAACCAGACACGGGACTTTGTCTACGTGACGGACGTGGTGCGCGCCCTCATCGCGGCGATGTCCGTGGAGGAGCCGAAACACTGCACGATCAACGTCGGGAGCGGTGTGGAGGTCTCGATCAACGAGTTGGCTGAGGAGATCCTGGCCCAGACGGGCGCGACCAGCAATCTCATCTACAGCCCGGTCGGAAGTGGGGGCGTCTGCCGGCTCGGCGCTGATCTCAGCCTCGCCCGGAAGCTCCTAGGCTACCAACCTGAGGTCTCTATACAGGAAGGGTTGGCCCGTATCATGAGGGAAGATCCGCGTTTCTGCGGTCGTCGAGGCGACCAACCATAGGCGCGCGCCGGCCGCTGACGGGCA
>JAFGNI010000553.1 GCA_016927095.1 Anaerolineae bacterium
CGCCCATCGGCCCGCTTGGCCCAGCCCACCGGAAATCCGTCCACGGTGATGAGTACAAATCCCCCGGCTCGCCCCTTACGGCGGGGGCCGTCCTCCGACCAGACACTGCCATCCAGATAGCGCGACAAGCGGGGATCATCCGGTGCCAAATCGACGTGGTCTGTCACCGCCGCCGGCTTCAGCGCCATCGCCAGAGCGTGATCAGGGGTGATCTTGCCGTGACGCAAGGAGGCCACCCACCACCCCGGGCGCAGAACCGGGACCTTGGCCCACAGCGCCGGCGCCATCGGGGTGATGTAACAGTCGTCGTCTTCTGTCAGAATCAGCCCCTCCTGCGGGAGCGGCCCGGTAAGCACGTCGCCCAAGGTCTGTTCGTAAAGGCGCAGCACCCGCCCGGGCACATCCTGACCGGTCCACTGTGCGGGAAGATCGTCCGGCGGCGTGCCTTTGCGCCGTAACAGGGCGTAGAAATGGCCGTGTCCCGGCCCCGTATGGGGCCAAAACCGGCCCGTGGTGCGGAGAGCCTCGGGCGCGCCGACCCACTCCGGATGGCCCGGACGCATGCCCGGCAAAGCCGGCAGCTTCGCCAGCTCAAAGTCCGGATGCGCCTCCAGGAACGCCGCAATGACGCTCTCATTCTCCTCCGGGGAGAAGGTACACGTGCCGTAGAGAATGCGTCCCCCAGCCCGGACCAATGGCGCTGCCTGGGATAGGATCTCCCGCTGCCTCGCGGCATAGCCCCGCACGGTCTTGAGACTCCAGTCGGCGAGGGCCCGAGCGTCACGCGAGAACGTACCCTCGCCGGAGCAGGGCGCGTCCACCAACATCGCATCGAAGAGCCCGGCCCATACCTCGCTCAGGCGCTCGGGATAGGCGTTGGTCACCAGTGCGTTGGTGACGCCCATGCGCTCCAGGTTCATCGCCAACACGGTGGTGCGCCGCCGTGCGATCTCGTTGGCCACAAGCACACCTTCACCGCCCATACGCGAGGCGATATGCGTTGCTTTGCTGCCGGGCGACGCCGCCAGATCCAGCACCCACTCGCCCGGTTGGGCATCCAGCAGCGCGGCTGCAGCCATCGCTGTGGGATCCTGGATGTAGTAGACCCCCGCCATATGGTAAGGGTGGGCGCCCAGCGAGGTATCCTCGAGGTCAGCGTGTTGCTCGTCACCGCTAGGATCCAGCCACCGCCCCTCGGGGCACCACGGCACCGGCTGCGTCCGCCAGGGAAGGATCTCGGCGAGCGCCGCCGGGGTGCCGCGCCGCGGATTCAGACGGATCCCGTAGTCGCGCTTGGTGAGCGCGGCCAAAAAAGCGTCCGCCTCGTCACCCAGCCAGGTGCGCATCCGTGCGACGAAGTCAGGAGGCCACTGGGTATCGTTTGTCATCATTGATCCATGCTTACAGACCAGATACCCGGCACTTGTAGCCAGTCAAGTGCCGGGCATCGGAAAGCGTCAACGAAAGACCCGTTCAGCTTTTCTCGTAGGGAATGCCTTCGGCTGCCGGTGCGCGCGAACGCCCGACCACGCCGGCAAGCGCGACCATCGTCACAAGATAGGGCGCCATCAGCAGAAATTGGGATGGGATCGGAACGGACAGGATGGCCAGCCGGGTCTGCAGTGAGTCAGCAAAACCGAAGATGAGCGAGGATCCCAGCGCGCCGACAGGATTCCAGTTGCCGAAGATCATAGCCGCCAGCCCGATGAATCCCTTTCCGGCAGTCATCAGCTCATCGAAGCGCGCGACCGAACTCAGGACCAGGTAAGCGCCGCCAAGCCCGGCAACCAACCCACCCAGGATGACGTTGACATAGCGCATCAGAAAGACGTTGACGCCCAGCGTATCAGCCGCGCGCGGATGCTCGCCTACCGCCCGCGTCCGCAGCCCCCATTTTGTATAGTACAGCATCACCTGTATCACAGCCACCAGAATGAGGGCGATATAGACCAGCAACGTGTGATTGAAGACAGAAGGACCGATAATCGGGATCTGTGAAAGGATCGGGATTGGGACCGGCGAAAACGTGCCGGGGTTGTTCAGAGAGAGGTCCTGCTGCAGATAACGTGAGCTGAAGTAGCTAGTCAGACCGGTGGCTAAGATGTTGATCGCGGTGCCTGCGATGACCTGATCGACTTTGTAGCGGATCGCCAAGACCGCCAGCAATGCAGCCATCAGACCGCCACCCAACAGAGCGGCCAACAGACCCACCCAAACGCTGTTGCCGATGCTGCCCATCAGGGCCGAGAAAAAAGCCCCCGTTAACATCATACCCTCGATGCCGATATTGACGATGCCACAACGCTCGCACATCACGCCGCTCAGCGCGGCGAGCAGGATCGGTATCGAGCGAAGCAGCGACGAGCGGATCATGCCGGTGAGGTTCATCGACTGATCGCGCGCGGCCCACGTCAGGAAGGCCAACACAAAGGCCCCGGCGACGACGCCCAACACGACGGTTGCGCGCTTGAAGCCCCGGGCCAACTGCCAACCTCCGGCGGCGCCGGCCAACAGGGCCATAAGTATGACGCCCACGCGGGTGGAGAGGACAAGATCAGGAAGCGTCCAGTCGGTGCTCCCCCGCTCAGTGAAGGCGAATGTCGTCCGCTGGCCCGGTTCCGTACCCGGAACAAAGAGGACCAGAATCGCCACGGCGATCACAACAAAGGCAATTCCCATCGTCCTGGCCCGGCGCTGCTCTCTAGGTGTCATCTCTGCTACGGTCATGAACGCCTCCTGATAGTGCCGACAACATCAGCGCCTGATGTGCGCATGATCGGGTCCCACACACGCGTTATCCCGCCCGGAAACATCACGGGACGCCAAACTCTTCGCTAGGCTGGCGCTCCCGAAGCCGGTAGAGCAGGCGGATGATCTCAGGCGCAGCGATGAAGACAATGATCAATCCCTGCAGGATCGACGTGATGTCGATCGGCACCCTGGCAATGCCCTGCATATTGCGCGCTCCGGCCCGCAGAGCGCCGAACAGCAGTGACGCCAGCACCACGCCAAGGGGATGGTTGTTGCCCAAAAGCGCCAAGGCGATGGCGTCGAATCCGTAGCCTGAGTAGAAGGAGTTGGGCATGAAGCGAATGACGCCCAGGATGTCCGTCGCCGCTGAAAGCCCGGCCAGACCACCGCTGAGGGCCATCGTGATCACCATCGTGCGCGCCACCTTGATGCCGGCATAACGCGCCGCGTGGCGATTCTCGCCGACGGTCCGTATCTCGTAGCCCAACGTCGTTTTGTAGAGCAACCACCAGACTACCCACGCAGTCGCCAAGGCCAGGAAGATCCCCGCGTTGACAGTCAGATCCGCGCGATTCGGGAAGAACTGCGGCAGGTAAGCGCTGGGCTGAACCTCAGGACTCACGGGGCGGCCATCGCCCCGCGCCATCGGCCCCCCGACGTCGAGCATAAACTCCGCCAGGCGATAGGCGATGTAGTTCATCATGATGGTGTTGATGACCTCGTGTGCCCCGGTCTTGCCCTTGAGATAACCCGGAATCGCCCCCCACAAGGCCCCACCGGCGACCCCAGCCAACAGCGCCAGCGGCAGGTGGATAATCTGCGGCAGTCCCGTGATGCTATATCCAACGAACACAGAGACGAGGCCCCCAATGAAATACTGGCCTTCTGCACCGATGTTGAACAACCCACCCTGGAAACCTAATGCCACAGCTAGACCGGCGAAGATATAGGGGGTTGAGATGCGCAAAGTCTCTGTTAGGGGATAGACTGCGCGGCGCATCTGGTTGGGATCGCCCGAGAAGATCGCCTCCACAATCTGGACAGGGTTTCCAAAAGCACCCGTATAGAAGGAACCATAGGCGCGCCCGATGACGACAAACGCTTCGCCGATGCCCCGGAAGAAGCCCTCCTGGAAGGCCTCATACACTGCGGCATCCGTAAAGATTATGACTAAAGCGCCGATGATCAGAGCCGTGACAATAGCCAGCGCCGGCACCAGAAGCGCCCGCAACGCACTTCTGGTGCGTCGCGGCTTCTTTCGGGTTTCCGGTGAGGCCTGCGCTTCATCCTTGACCTGTTTGGTGTTCTCGTTGTTCATTGGCGCTCCTTCACCCCAGCCATCATGAGCCCAAGCTCTTCCTTCGTGACCTCGTCAGAGGAGACCGTCCCCATGATCTGGCCCTCATACATGACCATGATCCTGTCTGCCAAGGACATGACCTCATCCAACTCGGCTGAGACCACGAAGACGGCCGCGCCCTCATCGCGCTTCTTCACCAATTGGGAATGGATGTACTCAATGGAACCCACATCGAGACCGCGCGTGGGCTGCGATGCAATGATCAACTTCACAGGACGGCCAAGCTCCCGCGCCACAATCACCTTCTGCTGGTTGCCGCCGGAGAGGTTCTTGACCGGGGTCGTCACGCCGGGCGTGCGCACGTCATATTCCTCTACGAGGTCGCCCGCCAGCTCGGCGATCGCCTTCTCCTGCATCACGATGCCGGCGGCCGCCGGCGGCAGGTAATAGGTGTTGAGAATCATGTTGTCCGCGACGGGGTAAGCCAGCACCAGGCCATCGCGCTGGCGGTCTTCCGGAATGTGTGCGGTACCCACCTCGGTGATCTTGCGCGGGCTGGCATTGGTTACATCCTGGCCGTCTATGACGATCCGTCCCCGCTCCACCATCCGCAGCCCTGTCATCGCCTCTACAAGCTCGGTCTGTCCGTTGCCCTGCACCCCGGCAACGCCAAGAATCTCGCCGCCACGCACCTCAAAGGAGACCCCCCTGAGCGCCATCTTCGCCTGCTCACCGCGAACGTAGAGGTCTTCAACCTTGAGAATGGGGGCCTCGGGCTCCCGCGGCTCTTTCGGCACCGAGAGGATCACGTCGCGACCGACCATCATCGCAGCCAGGTCTCGGTCATCGCTCTCCGCGGACGTCGTCGTGCCCACGACTTTGCCGCGGCGCAGAACAACGATGCTGTCCGAGATCTCCAGCACTTCCTTGAGCTTGTGAGAGATGAAGATGACCGATTTTCCCTGCTCCACCAGCGACCGGATCACCTCAAAGAGACCCTCGACCTCCTGCGGTGTGAGCACTGCCGTCGGCTCGTCAAGGATCAGGATATCCGCGTTCCGGTAGAGCAACTTGATGATCTCAACGCGCTGCTGAATCCCAACGGGCAGGTCCTCGATGAGCGCATTGGGATCCACTTGGAGCCCGTACCGGTCGGAGATCTCCCGGATGCGATTTGCCGCCGACGTTCGGTCCAGGAAGCCCGCGCGCCTCACGGACTCCATCCCCAACATCACGTTCTCGGTAACGGTCAGAACCGGGACCAGCATGAAGTGCTGGTGCACCATGCCAATGCCCAGCTCAATTGCGTCATTGGGTCCCTCGATATCGGCCTTTTCCCCCCGGATGTAGATTTCGCCCTCATCCTGATCATAGAGGCCGTAGAGGATGTTCATCAGCGTGCTCTTCCCGGCACCGTTTTCGCCGAGAAGACACAAAACACGCCCCTCTTCCAGACGCAGATCAATGTGATCGTTAGCCAGCACACCGGGGAAACGCTTGGTGATGCCTTTGAGCTCTAAGACGGGGGGCATAGTCCCTCCTCAGGTAGGAAACAAGGAGTAGAAAGTAAGACCTCGCCAGGTGCCGCGCATGTCGCAAACCCTTACTTCCTACTCCATACTTCGTACGATGGGAACGCTAAGAAAATGGAGGGAGAGCAGCCGCTCTCCCTCCATCGCGCGCTAGCCCTAGTTCAGGCTTGCCAGATAGTCATCCCATCCGGTGTTGATCGAGCCGTCGATGATGCCCTCACGGATATCATCCAAGTCGCTCAACACGTCATTGGAGACCGTGCCGTCAGCGATATCCGCGATCGCGACACCATCATTATCGAGCGTGCCTACGTAGATCTCGCCGCCGAAGCCATCGAAGTCCGGCGAGGA
>JAFGNI010000554.1 GCA_016927095.1 Anaerolineae bacterium
CTGCGCGGCAAAGGCGTGCAGTTGCGCCGTTGCCTCGGCAGGCGTGAGCGGAGGCACCACCTTGCGCGTCACCACTGCGTAGAACTCGGTGAGCACTTGGGCCGACAGCACGCCTGTGAAACCCAAAGGCCCGGTGCCGGCCTCCCTTATCTCGCGTAGGATCCTGATCGCCCTCCGCTGCTTCGCCGGGAATCGGCCGTCATAGGCGTAGACCAGGACATGGGTGTCAATCAGGATCTGGGCCATGGGAGGTCAAGCGGTCAGCATAGAGGTCGTCACGGGTCCAGCCCCGCTCGGTTTGATCATCCGGTGACTTGCGCCTATGATCGTGGCACGGCCGGAACCAGAGAGGAGCCCTATGCCTACGCTACCACGCTTGCCGCACGAGTGGGTTGACCCGCTGATTGACACGGCGAATCGCCGATTTTTCTTCCTGACCACCGCTAGCCGCCCCTTCGGTATGGTCAACCTGAGCCCCGATACGCGCGTCGGCGAAGACGCGTGGAAGAGCGGCTATCGCTATCAGGATAGCTACATCCACTGGTTCAGCCACGTCCACGCCTGGCAGCTCTGCGCGGTGCCGGTCATGCCCACCGTGGGCGAGCTCAAGGGCGCCCAGGGCTCCGGCGTCTACAAGTCCCGCTTCAGCCACGAAACCGAGGTGGCGCAGCCCGGCTACCACGCCGTTACCCTGGACGACTATGCGATCCATGCCGAGCTGACGGCGTCGGTGCGCGTGGGCTTCCACCGCTACACCTTCGGTGGGATGCAGCCTGTGAAGTCCACAGGCCTGCAGTCGGTGCGCCCCACCTCCCGTGACTGCCACCCCGCCTGGGTCATCTTCGACCTCGGCGCCCCGATCATCCTCCCGATGTCCGACGCCTTCGTCCGGCAACTCGACAGCCGGACTCTGGCGGGCTTCGTAGAAAACGACCGCACGGTGCGCCGTCCCAAGCGAACCAAGATCTTCTTCTACGCCACCTTCGACCGCGACATCGAAGAACTCGTCGCCTGGCAGAATGGCGACCGCGTCCCTATCCGCCAAGGCGCCCTAGCCGGCCCCGGCATCGGGGCAGCAGCACGTTTTGACGTTCCAACAGCTTGCCCTGAGCGAAGCGTAGGGTTCGAACGTTCAAACGTTCGAACGCTGCAGCTGAAGGTCGCCCTCTCCTACACGAGCATCGACGCCGCCCGCCAGAACATGGCCGCGGAGCTCCCCCACTGGGACTTTGACCGCGCGCGCCAAGAGGCCCAGGCCGATTGGGACGACCACCTTGGTCGCATCGAGGTCGAGGGCGGCGCCGATGCGCAGAAAACCAAGTTCTACACCGATCTCTTCCACGCGCTCAAGGGTCGCCGCCGCGTCAGCGATGCCGCCGGCACCTACCTCGACAACACCGGCGACCTCCCGCGGGTCCGGCAGATTCCCCTGAGGGCCGACGGCACGCCCCAGTACGACCATTACAACTCCGACGCCTTCTGGGGCGCGCCCTGGAGCCTCAACCTGCTTTGGGCGATGGCCTGGCCCGAGATCACCAGCGGCTTCTGCAATACCTTGGTCGACATGTACAAGAACGGGGGCCTGATCCCCCGCGGGCCCACCGGCGGCAACTACTCCTTTGTGATGTCTGGCCCTAGCTCGACCACCTTCCTCGTCTCGGCCTACATGCAGGGCATCCGCACCTTCGACGTCGAGGCTGCCTATGCGGGCATGCTCAAGAACCACGGTCCGGGTGGGATGATGTCCAAGGCCGGCTACGAGCACTACACCTGCCAGGGCGGTGGCGTCGAATACTACCTGGAACGGGGCTATGTTCCGCTAGGGATTGAGGCCGACGCCTTCCACATGGGCGCTGCGGGCACCCGCACGTTGGAGAACGCCTACCACGACTGGGCGCTGGCGCAGCTGGCGACGGCGCTCGGGCGGGATGATGACTATGCGATGCTGATGGCGCGGGCGACCAACTACCGCCACCTCTGGGATGCGGAGACCCGCTTCTTCCGCCCGCGCCTGATGGACGGCGGCTTCCTGCCCGACATCGACCCGATGGACCCGCTGGGCTGGGAGGAGGCCAACGGGCACCAGAACCGCTGGTACGTCCCGCACAACGCCGCCGACCTCATCGCGCTGATGGGCGGGCGCGAGGCCTTCATTGCAGAGCTCAACGCCCTCTTTGAGGAAGCCGAGAAGACCAACTTCATCGCCCCCCATGGGAGCCACCACGTCGCGCCCCTGGACTACGGCAACCAGCCGTCGATGTACATCGCCCACCTCTTCACCTACGCCGGCGCGCCATGGCTGACGCAGAAGTGGGTCCGGCGGGTGATGATGGCGGCGAAGTCCGATATCACCCCCTACGACGGCTACGGCGGCGACGAGGACCAGGGCCAGATGGGCAGCCTCAACGCGCTGATGGCGATAGGCCTCTTCAACGTGGGGGGCGGCTGCCAGCGCGAGCCCTTCTACGAGCTCACCAGCCCCATCTTCGACCGCATCACGATCCACCTGCACCCCGCGTATCACCATGGGGGCACCTTCGTGATCGAGACGGAGGGCAACGGCCCGGGCGAGCGTTACATCCAGTCGGCGACACTCAACGGTGAACCGCTGGACAAGCCGTGGATTCACCACGCAGACTTCATCGCCGGCGGTACGCTCCACCTGGTGCTGGGACCCGAGCCCAACCGCGCGTGGGGCAGCCGTCCCGCAGACGCGCCGCCGTCGTCGGAAGATACCCCGGTATAGCGGCTCTTCCGGACAGCGGTGACGCCGGGCCGGCCTAGAAGCTTCGGGGCAGGCTAGTCTTCTCGATCCTGAGACACACTGGTGATAGGATTGGCCACGTCAAGGGTATTGACGAACGCCTTCATGTAAGCTAGAAATGGGTGCACGTAATACGATAGGCAGATCGATCAGGAGGCGTATGGAGACCGTCACCGTCTCTTCCAAGTATCAGGTTGTAATACCCAGCCGGATACGCAGGGAACTCGGCGTGGAACCCGGACAAAAGGTCAGGGTGATCCTCTATGACAACCGGATCGAGATGATCCCCGTGGTCGCTGTGGAAGAGGCGCGAGGCTTCCTGCGGGGCATCGATACGACAGTTGCGCGGGATCCAGACCGGCTATGAACGTTGTTGACTCAAGCGGTTGGCTGGAGTACTTCGCAGACGCAGCCAACGCAGAGTTCTTTGCACCGGCGATCCGAAACACCAGCGAGCTGGTGGTCCCCACCTTGAGTCTCTACGAGGTCTTCCGGCGCGTATTGCAGCAGCGAGGGGAGGGAGATGCTCTCCAAGCCGTGGCAGTTATGTTGCAGGGCATCGTGGTAGACCTCAATACTGACCTAGCCCTGAGTGCGGCGAAGGTGTCTACGGAGCACAGGCTACCGATGGCAGACAGCATCATCCTGGCGACAGCTCAAGCCTACGACGCTGTGCTCTGGACACAGGAAGCTGACTTTGAGGGCATCGAGGGGGTACGCTTCGTTCGCAAAGCATAGCAGTGCAGGACGCTCGGCTCGGTGAACAAAAAAAGGGGTCCCAAGGAACCTTGTCTTCCTGATCTTACCTTCAGCTTGCCTTCGCTCGTTCGCATCTTCCCGATTCTCATCGGGTTGCTACGTTCAAACTACCGGCTCACCTACCTGGCTTCTTCGGGCTCCACTTGTCTGGTTTTCCTTCCTGATCACGTCCTGCAACATGATCCTTCCGGTCTGCCTTTCAAGCTTCTTCGCCTTCCGAATACCTTTGCTCTTGCTGCTTTCCTGCTCTACTCCGGGTATTCCTACTCGGTCTAGCTTGGACCTCAACTTGAGCGAAGGCTTTGATCAGGTCGCCTCGAATTCCTCGGGACTCCCTTACCTCAAGGACGTCTGCCTAAGCTTCTGTCCTTAAGGTACTGGGAATATTAGCATGCCAGATCATATCTGTCAAGGGCCAAACGCCGCACATGCCGGATTCCAGGGCGTTCCGGCGCCAATACTGGTCATGTGGCCAGTTCGCTACCTGTCCACATGGCCAGGTTGCACAAAGACCAGGTCCCCAGACACCGGCCGCCCTCGAACCCCCGGGCGTCTCGATCCCTTGGGCCACGGGCATCTCGCCCCGCTGGACC
>JAFGNI010000555.1 GCA_016927095.1 Anaerolineae bacterium
AGCGAACAGGCGATCTCTGTAGTCCGCGAGCTGCTGCAGCCAGAGGATGTGGTTCTGATCAAAGGGTCGCGCGGCGTTGCCATGGAGCAGATTGTCGAGGCCCTGATAGCTGAGGAGACGGGAAGCTGACGTGATGTCCGAGAGCGGTGAGATTGTAGTGATTGTGGGCCTAGCCCGACAGGGCAAGGCGCTGGCGCGCTACTTTGCCAAGCAGGGCGTGCCTGTCACCGTGTCGGATCATCGTAATCGCGAAGCGCTAGCGCCTGAGATAGCCGAACTTGCCGATCTGGATATCGCCTATGTCCTGGGGGAGCATCCTCTGAGCCTGCTGAACGGCTGCCGTCTGCTCTGTCTGAGCGGCGGCGTGCCGTTGGACCTACCTCTGGTCCAAGAGGCCGTGCGCCGCGGCGTTCCCTTGAGCAATGATGCTCAGGAATTCCTCATCCACTGTCCGGCCCCCGTCATCGGGATCACGGGCTCAGCCGGCAAGACCACCACCACGACGCTTGTGGGAAAGATGCTCATGGCCTCTGGCGTGGGGACCTGGGTAGGCGGCAACATTGGCAACCCGCTCATCAGCGATCTCGAGGAGATACAGCCCTCGGACCGGGTGGTGATGGAGCTATCCAGTTTCCAGCTTGAGCTGATGACAGTCAGCCCAACCATAGCGGGGGTGCTCAACATCACGCCCAACCATCTCGACCGCCACAAGACGATGGCGGCCTATGTCGCAGCGAAGCGCAACATCGTCGCCTACCAGCGTGCTGACGCTGTTGCCGTGCTGGGATACGATGATGTCAATGCCCGGGCCCTGGCGGAGGACACCTCTGCTGGCGTTCGCTATTTCAGCGGTCAGACCGAGGTGGATCGGGGTGCCTTTCTGAAAGATGACCGGCTGATTTTGCGCCGCGACGGTCGGGATATCGATGTGGTGGCGCGCCAAGAGGTGCGCCTCCGCGGTTACCACAACGTGCTGAACGTATTGGCAGCGATTGCGTTGGCGGATGCCGGCGGTGCCACCCTGGAGGGGATGCGCTCTGCCATTAGGTCGTTCTCGGGCGTGCTTCACCGGCTGGAGGAGGTCAGGAGGCGTCGTGGTGCTCTATGGGTCAATGATTCCATCGCGACAGCGCCTGAGCGCGTTCTTGCTGCGCTCGAGGCCTTTGACGAGCCGTTAGTGCTGCTCGCCGGGGGCCGCGACAAGGACCTGCCGTGGCGGGAGTTTGCCGAGCGTGTGGTTGAGCGCGTCCGGGTGCTGGTTCTCTTCGGCGAGGCAGCCCCGTTGATCGAAACGCACGTCGTGGCGGCATTGGACGGCGAGACACGCGGCGCAGCGAGCGGCCTGCGGGAGATCGTGATGGCGGACACGCTGCGCGACGCCGTCGCGGCGGCGGCTGAACGCACAGAACCAGGGGATGTAGTATTGTTGTCGCCCGGCGGGACGAGCTTCGATGCCTTCCGCGACTTCGAGGAACGCGGTCGGAAGTTCCGTGAATGGGTTGGCGAATTGCCAGAGTGAGAGGGTAAGCACGATGACAAAGCGAAGACGAGCGGCGGACAAAGGCACCGCGACGAAGACACAGAACTCCACCTACGACGGCCTTCTCCTTGCCGTGGTCGTCGTCCTGCTTATCTATGGTCTGCTGGCACTCTTCAGTGCCACATTCTACGTGGGCTATGGCTACTGGAAACGCCAGCTGGTGTGGGTGGCGGTCTCTGCCGTCGTCGGGTTTGTCCTCTACCGGATTCCGTATCCGATGTGGCAGAAGCTTGCCCTTGGCATGATGGGCATCAACCTTGTCTTGTTGCTGATTACCGTGGTGTTTGCCAGACCGGTTTTTGGCGCTTCCCGCGGTCTCGTCGATCTCTCTGAGAGCTCGCGGGATGTCGGCAGCCTGTTTGGCATTGGCAGCTCGATTCAGCCTGGTGTGTTGGCGCGGTTGGTCGCGGTCGTCTATATCGCGGCCTGGCTCTCATCCAAAGGCGAACAGTTGAACCAAGTGAAGTACGGTCTGCTGCCTTTCGGTTTCATTGTGGGCCTGGTGGGTGGCTTGGTGATGCTCCAGCCTGACCTGAGCACGGCCCTGTTGATCGTGGTGACGGGCATCGCGATGTTCTTCTTCGCGGGTGGCGACCCTGCTCAGATCTTCATCTCGATTCTGACAGGCGGCGCGACCTTCGGCCTGCTAGCGTGGAACATGAGGCACGCGCGGGAGCGCCTTGAGCTCTATCTGGCTTCTTTAACCGACCCGACGAAGATGCCGTACCACGTTCACCGTTCTGTGCAGGCGATCAGTGAGGGCGGCATCATCGGGAAGGGTCTCGGCTATGGCCGTCTCAAGTTCGGCTACCTGCCCTTCCCGTGGACTGACAGCATCTTCGCGGTGATCGGTGAGGAGACGGGCCTGATCGGCTGTTTGCTAGTGCTGGCGCTCTTCATCTTCTTTGCCGTGCGTGGTTATCGGATTGCTCTGAGCACGCCGGATCCGTTCGGCTCGTTGGTGGCCTTCGGCCTCACCACCATGATTCTCTCGGAGGCGCTGCTCAACATTCTGGTGATGATCGGACTCTTCCCGCCTACCGGCACGGCCCTGCCCTTCTTCAGCTACGGCGGGACCGAGATGCTGATGACGTTGGCCGGCGTAGGACTGCTGTTGGGTATATCTCGGGGACGACCAAAGGGAGATTGGGATGCGATTTTGGATCGTTGGTGGCGGGACGGGTGGGCACGTCTACCCGGCGCTGGCCGTCGCTCAGGCTTTGCGCGCCACCGCTCCTGAAGCAGCGCTGACCTGGATCGGGACCCTGGACGGGATGGAGGGTGACCTGGTCCAGCGCGAGGGCATTCGCTTCGTCGGCATCCCCGGCGGAGGCCTGCACGGTGTGGCGCTGCTCAACGCGATTCGCAACGGGTGGGATCTGGTGCGCGGCATCTTCGCCGCCCGGCGTCTGATGCGCCGGGAGCGACCTGCCGCCCTCCTGACGACTGGCGGCTTCGTTAGCGGCCCTGTCGTCATGGCCGCGCGACTGGAGGGTGTGCCGGTGATGGTCTTTGTGCCCGATATTGAGCCTGCCCGGTCAGTAAAGGCCGTCATCCGTGTTGCCCGGCGCGTCGCCGTCACCGTTGCTGACTCCCTGAAGTACATGGCGGAGGATGAGGGAAGCTTGGGAGGCAAAGTGGTCGTGACCGGCTACCCTCTCGGCGATAGGATCACGGTCTGGGAACGGCAGGAGGCCCGCGAGGCTTTGGGTTTGGCGGACGGTGCCAAGGTGGTGCTGGTCTTTGGGGGAAGTCGCGGCGCGCGCTCGATCAACCGAGCTCTGCTGAAGACTGTCGCCGAACTGACGCCCCATGCGGAGATTGTCCACGTAAGTGGGACGCTCGATTGGCTGGAGGTGCAGGCCGCGCGTGACGCGCTGCCGGAGCCGGTACGAGCGAGGTATCACGCCTATCCCTATCTCCATGAGAAGATGGGCGCTGCACTGGCCGCTGCCGACCTGGTGCTCTCCAGGGCCGGTGCCAGTGTTCTGGGAGAGTTTCCCTATTTCGGGCTGCCCGCGATATTGGTGCCGTACCCCTATGCCTGGCGCTACCAGCGGGTGAACGCGGGCTGGCTCGCGGATCGGGGGGCAGCGGTCATTGTCGAAGATGGGAGACTCGCTGACGAGATGGTGGCGACGGTCGTCGCGTTATTGGACGACCCTCGACGCCTGGCCAAGATGGCGGCAGCGTCGCGGGGTTTGGCTCGCCCGCAGGCGGCCCAAGAGATCGCACAACTGTTCCTTGAGCTAGGACGAGGGTGACATGGTACCTTTGAACACGTTTTTCCTGGGGCTGGTGATTCTCTTTGGCTTGATCGGGGCACTCCGCGGCTGGGCCAAGGAGTTGCTGGTGACCTTCAGCGTCGTGCTTGCCCGTTTCATTGAGTTCGTGGCGCTGGTCTACGTGCCTGTGCTCAGCACCGCGCTGCAATCGTTGCAACAGGCTGACCCGAAGACCTGGTTCTATGTCCGTCTGATGATCTTCGGCCTGCTGGTCTCCTTCGGATATGCGACGACGGTCATCTCGACACGGCTAGGTCAGCGTGCGCGCAAGGAGAAGCTCCAGGACACGTTGCTGGGGCTCTTTCTCGGTGGCATTAACGGTTTCTTAGTGATTGGGTCGGTATGGGGGTTCTTGCACGAGATCCAATACGGGATCTGGGGTATCACCGGCCCCACCACGGAAGCCGCGCAGAACCTGATCCAGTACTTGCCCACAGCCTGGCTTCAGGGACCAGCACTTTTCGTGGGGGTGGCCGTCTCATTTGCCTTTGTTCTCATCGTGTTCGTGTAAGGTAGGTCTGTGGTCCCAATATGACTGTCGCGCACTCGGCCAACATCATCGCCAACCTAGAGGGTATCCTGGACATCCACATCGTCGGCATCGGCGGCGCGGGTATGTCTGCCATAGCGCGCATCCTCCACGGGTGGGGCATGGGCGTCCATGGATCGGATCAGCGCGTGTCACCGATCACGCAGAGACTCCAGGAGGAGGGGATTCCGGTGGCGCAGGGACACGCAGCAGAGAACGTCGGTGATGCTGATCTGGTGCTGGCTAGTTCCGCAGTGCCCGACAACAACCCGGAGCTGATCGCGGCGCGCGAGCGCGGTATCCGTGTGGCCCGCCGTCCGGAGTTCCTGACGGCGCTCACTGCGGGCTATGAGGTCATCGCCGTTGCGGGTGCGCACGGCAAGACGACGGTGACCGGGATGATCGCATCTGTCCTTTCCGCGGCGGGATTGGATCCCACCTATATTGTGGGTGGGGTGGTCGGGAATCTGGGGACCAACGGGCGCGCCGGCAAGGGCCGGCACTTCGTGATTGAGGCGGATGAATACCGCCGGACTTTTCTAGCCCTGCATCCCCGGGTGGCGGTGGTCACGAATGTGGAGTTTGACCATCCGGACTGCTTTGCAGATCTGAGGCATCTGCGTCTAGCTTTCGGTGAGTTCGTCGAGAACGTGGTGCCGGGTGGCTTGCTTGTGGCTTGCGCCGATGATGAGATCGCTCGGGCGATCGCGGCAGCTCGTCACGCTGGCGGCGGTCGTGTTAGCCTCTATGGGCTTGCCCCTGGGCTTGACGTCGCTTGGTCGGCCCGGGATTTGGTGCAGAACGACGTCGGGGGCTTCAGCTTCAGGGCTGTGCACGACGGCGCCGCATTGGGCTCCGTGGCTCTCCGGATCCCCGGCGAGTTCAACGTGGCTAACGCGCTGGCTGCACTGGCTGTAGCCGATGAGGCCGGCGTGGACTTTGAGGTTGCGCGTGAGGTCCTGGCAGCCTTCTCGGGAACTGAGCGCCGGTTCGAGATACTGGGCGAGGTCGCGGGCGTGGTCGTCATCGATGACTATGCCCATCACCCGACCCAGATCCGCGGCAACCTGGCGGCTGCTCGACAGCGCTATAGCGAGCGGCGTCTCGTCGCGGTCTGGGAACCGCACACGTTCAGCCGCATCCGCGCGCTGCACGCTGACTTTATGACCGCCTTTGGGGCAGCGGATGAGGTGGTAGTGATGCCGATCTACGCGGCCCGTGAGGAAGATGATGGTACTTTGACCGCGGCGGACCTTGCGCAGCAGGTGGCGCATCCGTCTGTGCGGAGCGCTGACTCGCTGGAAGGTGCGGTGGACCAACTCGCCGCGATGTGTGAGCCAGGGGATGTGGTGCTGATGATGGGAGCGGGCAACGAGTATATCGCGGGCCGCCGGCTCCTGGCCGAGCTCCAGAAGAAGCGGGGACGATAGGTATGCCTGCTGCTGCCGGGACATGGACTGAAGCTCTGGCGACCATTGCCGAGGCGCTGCCCGGGGTGGCCCAGCTCAACGCGCCGCTAGCGCCGCACGCGTGGGTTGGCGTGGGGGGACCGGCAGACCTATTGGTGATTGCGGAGCAGCGGGATGACCTGGTACGCGCAATCCGGCTGGCGCTGGCGCACGATGTCCCGTGGCGCGTCTACGGGGGGCTGACGAACATCCTTGTACCGGATGCGGGGTTGCGGGGGATGATTGTGCTCAATCACGCTCGGGACGTGCGCTTTGCCGACGACTACCGGCTCGAGACGGACGCCGGGGCGATTGTGGTGAAGGTCGCGCGGGAGGCCGTGCGCCGTGGGTGGGGCGGCCTCACTTGGGCGGTTGGCCTGCCCGGCACGATTGGGGGTGCTGTGGTGAACAACGCCGGCGCCTTTGGGGGGGAGATCTCCCGGGTGCTGCAGAGCGCTGATGTGCTCTCTGCGGATGGTGCGGTGCAGCGCGTCCCCGTCGACTGGTTCGACTTCCGCTACCGGTGCAGCAAGCTGAAGGGCGCGGGCCAATCCTGGTTGGTCCTGGGGGCGACGTTTCAACTCCGGCCCGGCAATGCCGCGCATTTGGAGGAGAAAGCAGTGGAGTACACTGCGCGCCGTACCCGGACGCAGCCGCCCGGACGGACGCTGGGATCGACTTTCAAGAACCCTCCGGGAGACTACGCGGGCCGGTTGATCGAGGCAGCAGGCCTGAAGGGAACGCGGGTCGGTGGCATCAAGGTGTCCGAGCACCACGCGAACTTCTTTATCAACGATGGGAACGGTACAGCAGCCGACTTCCGAACCCTGCTTGCGAGGGTTCAGCAAGTTGTCGAGGCGGTGTACGGCATTCATTTGGAGCCGGAGATTGAGATCCTGCCCGAGCCCTCGGAGAGGGCGTGGGTTACAGAAAGCCAATAGCGGTATCGATATGAGGATAATGCGCCGATGATGAAGTTGAAGGTAGCTGTGATCTTTGGAGGCCGCTCTGGCGAGCACGAAGTTAGCTTGGTTTCGGGCCAGTCGGTGATGCGGGCACTGGACCCGCAGAAGTACGAGGTGATCCCCGTTGGGATCACCCGGGATGGCGCGTGGATCGTGGGCGACAATCCGGCCCGTGCGTTGGAAGAAGAGGACTACTCTGAGGCGAGGGCGGCGGCCATTTTCGCCGATCCCTCAAGGCAGGGGCTATGGGCCTCGGTGGAGGACACCCATCTGGTTGACCCGACCAACGACGCCCATGAGGGATCACAGGCGATGCGCAAGGTGACGGGCCAAGTCGGCAAACTGGCCGCGCTTTCTGAGGTGGATGTCGTCTTCCCTGTACTGCACGGCACCTTTGGCGAGGATGGGACGGTTCAGGGACTTCTGGAGCTTGCCGGGATTCCCTACGTCGGCGCCGGCGTGCTCGCGTCTGCCCTGGCGATGGACAAGATCACCTTCAAGGATGTGGTGCGATCGCACGGCCTGCCCATCACTGACTACGTCTGGATGACGCGGAGCCAATGGCTGGCGGATCCGGAAGGATGGCTGGATCGAGCTGAGCAGCAGCTGGGCTACCCCATCTTCACCAAGCCGGCGAATCTAGGTTCCAGTGTCGGCATCTGCAAGTGCCGCAACCGCGAGGAGCTGCGCGCTGGCCTCACGGAGGCCGCCCGCTATGATCGCCGTGTCTTAGCCGAGCAAGCGGTACCCCACGCACGCGAGATTGAGGTCAGCGTCCTGGGCAACGAGGAGCCTGAGGCCTCGATACCCGGTGAGATCGTGCCCCACCGGGAGTTCTATGACTACGTGGCCAAGTACGTCGCGCAGGGAGACGACGCGTCTGATCTGTTGATCCCGGCGCCACTGGACGCAGAGATGACGGCGCGTGTCCGGGAGTTGGCTGTCCGGACTTTCAGGGCCATCGACGGGTCGGGCATGGCGCGCGTCGATTTTCTGATGGACGGCGAGACGGATGAGCTGTACCTCAATGAGGTGAATACGATCCCGGGTTTCACACCGATCAGTATGTACCCGAAGCTGTGGGCGGCATCCGGGCTAGACTATACGGCCCTGCTGGACGCACTGATTGACCTGGCGATAGAGCGCTATCGGGAGAACCAGCGCTCGGAGCGGATTTTCCGCCCTGCTGAATCCTAACCGACGATCACCTAATCACCCTACATCACCGACGAGAACGACGACGTCTTATCGAAGGAGGAGCCAGATGAGCAAGAAAATGCGCTATTACCGAACCGCGGCGCTCTTGGGGCCACACGAGCAACACGTTGCGTTCCGGGCGACCCCACAGCCGATCAAGATACCTTGGACACTGGTCGCCGTGTTTGCGGTCGTCCTAGCGATGGTGCTCTGGTTGAATCTGGACAACGCCTGGTTTCTGATGTGGAACGATCTGACCGTCAAGGGTGTGACGTCCCCGGAGGTCGTTGACGAGATCAAGGAGATATCGGATCTACTCGGCTACCACCGGTTCTTTTTGAGGCCACAGCGGGCGGTTGAACCCATCCTGGCGGCGATGCCGCAGTTTGAGGATGTCCAGGTTCGGTGTGGGCTCTTTCCAACCAAGTGCACGGTCTTGGCCACACCCCGGTCCCCCGTCCTGGTCTGGGTGGCGAATGGTCAGCACTTTTGGGTGGACGCAGCTGGGGTCTTCTTTCCCCCCCAGGGAGAGCGTCCTGACCTATCCGTGATCACCGGTCCTGCTCCTGAGGAGGTGAGCGTCTCAGGATTCACCGCGCTCTACCAGGGCATCCAGGCCCTGGCGTCACTGGGGATCGCGGTGGATGAGCTGGCCTATTCGCCGCGGATGGGGTTGATCTGGACAGACCCCCAGGGGTGCCGGGTGGCTTTTGGGGTCGGGACAGAGATGGCACCGCGCTGGGAAGCTTACGAGGCGGTGACCCGGCATTGCGCGGCTCAAGGTATCTCCCCGCGGGCCGTCGATGCTCGGTTTCCCGGCGGGGCATCGTACTCTCTAGAGCTCACCTGGTAGGGGGTGCAGCGTGGAAAGATCCGTTGTTGGTATAGACATCGGGACACACCGGATACTGGTGCTGGTTGCTGAGATCGGAGAGCACAACGAGGTTCGCATCGTCGGCGTCGGTCGCGTACCCGCCAGAGGAATCAAGAAGGGCGTGGTGGTGAATGTGGCGCAGGCGACGGAGGCGATCTCGGAGGCCGTCGATCAGGCGGAGCAGAGCAGCGGTTACCAGATTGAGCGCGCCTATGTGGGTGTGACCGGTGCCAACATCACGTCGCGCAATAGCACTGGGGTTGTGGGGGTGTCGCGCCGTGATAGGGGGATTGGGCCGGATGATGTTGACCGGGTGTTGGAGGCGGCAGGGGCGATCGTATTGCCGCAGAATCAGGAGCTTATCCATATCTTGCCGCGGACGTACACCGTCGATGGCCAGGAAGGTGTGCGCAACCCCTTGGGTATGCACGGTTTCCGGCTCGAGGTGGAGGCCCACGTTGTGATGGGGTCAAGTACAGCGCTTCAGAACCTCCGTAAGTGTGTGCGTGGCGCGGGGATCCAGATCGGTGAGCTGGTCCTGACGAGCATGGCCGCCGGCAATTCGGTGCTCACCGAAAACGAGAAGGACATGGGTGTTGTTCTGGTCGATATCGGTGAGGGTACCTCGGATATCGCGATTTTCATCGATGGGACGGTCTGGCATACGAAGGCGTTGCCTTTGGGTGGAGAATACCTTACCAATGATATCGCTATTGGTCTGCGGTTGCCCTCTCAAGTTGCGGAGGAGGTGAAGCTCAGCCATGGGTATGCCGTGGCCAACCAAGTTGCTGAGGATGAGCGGTTTACCGTCTCGCCCTACGGCGAGGGAAGCCCGGTAGCCATCCCCAGATGGAAGCTCGCGGAGATTATTCAGGCGCGCTGTGAGGAGATCCTGGAGAACGTGCAGCAGGAGATCAAGCGGTCCGGCTATGACGGGCTGCTGCCTGCCGGATTGGTCTTGTGCGGGGGGACGGCACAGTTGCCGGGTATGCGGGACCTTGCACGTTCGATCTTTGAGTTGCCCGTGCAGATCGGCATTCCGAAGGGGATCTCAGGACTGACGGATAAGGTCAGTGGGCCGGATGCAGCTGTGGCGGTGGGATTGGCCAAGTGGACCCCGATGTGGGAGGAGGGGGGCGGGTGGCGTACGGTCCGCTCCTCGTGGTTCAAGCGATCGCTGGGCTGGTTCAGGAATCTACTTCCTTAAGGTGGGCGCCGGGCCGGCGTATGATGCAGGCAAGAAGCTGGGCTAAGCTTGCGCTATCGGGTCAAAGCCCCCGCGCCATCCGCAGGAAGTTTGCCAGGAGGAGTGGAAAGGGTGAACGCCAAGACGACAAATTCGAAGAGTGGATTCATGGGTTCAAGAGCGTCAGCTCCTATACGACGTAGTGGTCAGAGCGTGATGTCTTCGCCGGCGCACATTACTGGAGGGGCAAAGTTCGACAGGCTAGGAGGTTCTGAGATGGCTGGATTGGCAGAGAATTTCGCGCAGATTCGTGTTGTTGGGGTTGGCGGGGGCGGCAGCAACGCCGTCAACCGGATGATTGAGGAGGGGTTGCAGGGCGTCGAATTTGTCGCTGTGAACACTGACGCGCAGGCCCTGATGCTCTCGCAGGCGCCCAAGTGCCTCCGCATTGGTGACTCCGTCACCCGGGGGCTGGGAGCCGGGGGAAATCCGGAAGAGGGACGGAAGTCCGCGGAGGAGTCACAGGATGAGATTCGCGAGGTCCTGCAGGGCTCCGACATGGTCTTCGTCACCGCCGGTATGGGCGGCGGCACAGGGACGGGTGCTGCGCCCGTGATCGCCCGTATCGCCAAGGAGGAGACGAAGGCGCTGACGATCGGTGTCGTGACGCGGCCCTTCACCTTCGAAGGGGCCAAGCGCGCCCGGACCGCTGCTGATGGCATTGAGGCCCTCAAGCAGGTCGTCGACACCTTGATCGTGATCCCCAATGATCGCCTGTTGGAGATCACTGAGAAGCGGGTCAGCCTCGGCGACGCCTTCCGGGTAGCCGATGACGTTCTGCGCCAGGGCATCCAGGGCATCACCGAGGTGATCACGGTGCCCGGCCTTATCAACCTGGACTTCGCAGACGTGAAGTCGATTATGCTGGAGGGTGGCGCCGCTCTGATGGCGGTTGGGCGCGCCACCGGTGAGAAGCGCGCGATCGAGGCCGTGCAACAGGCGATCTCAAGCCGGCTGCTCGACATCACCATCGATGGTGCGCGCGGCATTCTGTTCAATATCACCGGCGGCGGCAACATGACGCTCTTTGAGGTCAACGAGGCGGCCTCCATCATCCGCGAGACGGCGCATCCCGATGTGAACCTGATCTTCGGGGCCGTGATTGATGAGGGTATGGGTGAGGATGTCAGCATCACGGTCATCGCCACCGGTTTCGACAACGACGGCGAGCCTGAGGTAGTGCGCACCACCACCGCCGCGCCCACGCAGCGCCGCGCTGAGACCGGGGCCGTGAAGTCGACAGCCGACCTCTTCAGCGCGCAGGTCGCCGACCGCGATAACATCGAGATTCCCGCTTTCCTGCGCCGCCGCGGATAGCCACAGCTATCTGCATCGCCGGGGCGCCGTATCCGAGACGCGGTGCTGCGAAGCACCGCGTCGAGGTACGCCGCCTTGGGGTGTCAGGCAGCTGAAGGTCGCGCATCTCTGCGACCTGTAGACCTGCGCCTGGCGATCTGCGCTGGAAGTATGTGTTGCCATCGTAAGGTTGGCTCACGGAGCGGCGCTGGCTAACACAGGACCCAGCTATGCAGGCCGAGGTCGCCACGTGAGCGTTCTGGCAGAGAGGTGCCTATGAGTCTGTACGAACTCGCCGAGGAAGTGCTGCGGGAGTTCTTCGGCTACGCCATCATCGCGGTTGAGCTTTGCGGTGCCTTCGTGATCATGGTCGGCGTAGTCCGTGGGGTCATCGGCTATATCCGCTGCTACACCTTCAACTACAAGCCCGAGGAGATCCCACATCTCCGGCGGGTTCTGGGGCGGAGTATGGTTCTGGCGCTGGAGTTCCAGGTTGCGGCGGATATTCTGAAGACCGGCCTGTCACCCACCTGGCAAGACATCCTGCTTCTGGCGGCTATCATCGCCGTGCGAACGGTGCTCAGCTTCCTGATGGAACGGGAGCTGGAGTTCCTGAGCGAAGGCCATCAGGAGGCGGTCGCTAGACGGGAA
>JAFGNI010000081.1 GCA_016927095.1 Anaerolineae bacterium
CGGCAAATGTCGCTCTGGCATGGTTGTTGCACAACCCTGTGGTAACCGCGCCGATTATCGGCCCACGGACGATGGCGCAGCTGGACGGTGTGGTTGGTGTGCCGGAGCTGGCTTTGTCCGACGATGTGCTCGCGCGCTTGGATGAGCTTTTCCCGGGACCCGGGGGACCGGCGCCCGAGGCTTATGCTTGGTAAAGCTATGCTTGGTAAAGCTATGCCTGGTAAGGCTGCTTGGTAAGGCTATGTTTGGCCAAGCTATGCCTGGTAGCGCGGGTATTTGGGTATAGAATGTGGGGCGGGGGGCATCTCCCGCCCCTTTTTCCTATGTGGACGGCATAGGTGATGCCTGTGCGACCTATGCTGGGCTATCCGAAGTAAAACCGGCCTCCAACACCCCGTTTAAAGGCGGTTGGAACCAAATCGCAATGGCCCTGTAACAGAAGTTCACAGACAGGCGCCTAACCATGCGATATAATGATAGTGCATCACACTTCAGGATCTGTTCAGTTCTGCATAACTCTTAGCCTTCAAGTCATCTACTTCAAGGCAGGTCCTGAAAGGATGAACGTGAACCTATCTCACGAATCTGTTGAGCCCCAGGGTCTGGCGGCGACCGGTGGCGCGCTACAAAAGGGGGATGAGCGCGATGCCGTTGTGCTAGAGGGGTTAAGACCGGCGACGCTTGTGTTGGGCATCCTGTTTCTTGTGTTGGGTGCTACCAACATCGCGATGTCATCGATTCATACGTCGGTCCTGGCGCCGGTGACCATTGCCACCGCGTCTGTTTTCCTTATTCTGCACGTGTGGTTGGTGCGGCGGCAGACCATCCCAGTCGGCGGTAACGCTTTGGCCGCGGTGGTGGCCGCACTGGTCACCGTCAACAGCCTGCTCCACCTGGCCCTATCCGGGAATCCCGCCCAGACCACGAACCTGGTGTTGGTGGTGGTGGGTTCTGGCTATCTTCTGACCTCAACGCGTTGGTTGTCGGCAATCCTCGTCCTTACCTCCACCGGTTGGTGGCTCGTGGCCCGCCTCGTCGTGGACCTCCGCGATTGGCGGCAGTTTGGCTACGCCCTGATTCTGTCATCGGCGCTAGCCGTCATCATCCACATGGCCCGGAATCGCAACCAGGAGCGGCTGTCGGTGCTCAGGCACGAGACTGAGTCCCGGTCGCGGATGTTGCGCCGTCGTGCACAGCAACTCGAAACGCTGATGAGCATCAGCCACAGCATCAACGGCTTCCTCGACCTCGATGCCCTCCTCAACCACATTGTCGATGAGGTGCAAGCTTCGTTTGGTTATGACTACGTCGGGATCCTCTTGACCGATGCATCGCGCAAGGCCCTCACATGCCGGGCTAGCATCACCAGCGCCGGCACGACCTGCGCGCCGGGGGAGCGTGAACTTTCTGTGGGCGATCCCGGGCTGGTAGGATGGGCTGCCGAGCACCGCGAATCGGTGTATGTGGGCGACGTGTCGCAGGATGCGCGGTATGCGGAGTCTGCGGTGCTTCCGGAGACCCGCTCCCAGATGGTCCTGCCCCTGGAGATGAACGAAGTGTTGTTGGGCGTGCTGGACATGCGGTCCACACGGCGCAACGCTTTCAGCGAGGACGACCTACGGGTCTGCGAATCGCTCGCCGACCAGGTGGCAACGGCCCTTCAGAACGCGGCGCGCTTCGAACTGGAGCGCTCGCGACGTCTGTTGACGGAGACGCTCCACCAGGTGGGATACGCGCTCTCCCAGACGCTGGACCTGACAGAGGTGCTTGACCTCATCATCGGCAGCCTTGGCAAGCTTGTCCCCTTCGATCGCGGCGCGGTGTTGCTCGCCTCTGGCCCTGAGCTTGAGATCGTGGCGGCCCGGGGTTTCCCAGATGCGTGCGACCCCCGGGAGATTCGCGTCTCCATCAGGGAAGACGATGTCTTCGACCGGATTGTCCAGACCAAGGCGCCGCTCTCGGTGCCGGAGCTAGAGGGACGCAGCGACTGGGAGTATGTGGAGCCGCTCCCGCGGGCGCGCTCGTGGGTGGGTCTGCCGCTGGTGGACGAATCGGATGAGGTGATCGGGATGCTTTCGCTGACCCGCGAGCATCCGGATCCCTACTCGGATGATGAGATCGAGCTGGGCACCGCCTATGCCCACCAGGCAGCAGCGGCGCTTCAGAACGCGCGCCTCTACCAGGAGCTGTCGGAAGCCTACACCCGGCTGGAGCATTTGGATCGCGCGAAGTCGGACTTCATCGCGCTGGCTTCACACGAGCTGCGGACGCCGTTGACGCTGACGATCGGATACAGCCACCTGTTGGCCGAGGAACCTGTCATCCGCCACGATGCGATGGTCATGCAGATGGTGGATGGCCTGACCGACGGTGCGGAGCGGCTGCGGGAGATCGTGAACTGCCTGATGGACGTGGCGGAGATCGAGAGCGAGACCCTGCAGTTGCACCTGGGTCCGATGCACGTGCGGTACGTGATCGAAGAAGAGGTACTGCGCTTCGCCGAGTCGCTCAAGGCGCGCAAGATCGCGCTGCACCTGGAGCCCCTGGACAAACTGCCGAAGATCGAGGGCGACCGGATTGCATTGCGCAAAGTCTTCCATCACCTGATCATGAACGCGATCAAGTTCACGCCTGATGGCGGCGAGATCACGATCCAGGGCAGCACCGTTGCGCCCGGCTATCGCGGCATCCCAGGACCCGGCATCGAGATCACCGTCAAGGATACCGGGGTGGGTATCGCTCGCGGCTACCAGGAACGGATCTTCGACACCTTCTTCCGGACCGGCGAGATCTCGCTCCACTCCTCCAGCCCCGTGAAGTTCCAGGGCGGCGGGCCCGGCCTCGGACTGGCGATCGTCAAGGGCGTCGTGGAGTCTCACAAGGGCCAGGTTTGGGTCGAGAGTGAGGGATTCGACCCCGATACCTGTCCAGGTAGCTGCTTCCACATCCTGCTGCCTCTCGCCCCCAACGTGATGCCCGGCTGCGATGCCTCGGCACTCTGGGGCGCGATGGGTTACTACGATCCCCTCAAGCCCGATCGCTGCTAGTGGGCAGTTAAGCTGGTTCATAGTAACGGCCCCACAAGTGGGGATGGCCCCACAGTGTGGGGGCTCAGTCGTTGTTGTGCCCGAACCCGCGGTAACAGAACCGCTAAAGCGGTTACTACGAACCAGCTTAACCACGAACCAGCCTAACTACGAATCAACTTTACTGACCACTAGCGCGTCATCTGGTACGATCATCGCCGAGGTTCGCACCCTTAGCATGGCTATGCGGATGCCAGATGCCCCACCGTCAGCAGCGATCCCCCTAGGGTGACCGGGCTGCGTACTTTTGCCCGCGATAGGCCGCGACTGCCGCACAGCCTGAGGTAACAACGGAGTCCTGGCGCACGTGCGAGCCGTCACGCCGGCGGGGCGATCTTCCGTACGAGCAGCAGCGCCTCCCCGTTCTTGAAGTCCTGGATCACGAACTCCCTGTCCAGCCGGGCGGGAATGCCCTGTAGGGCCGGCGAATGGGCCACCACGTCCCAGGGCCCGCTGAGGTTCAGGAAGAGGTTGAGCGGGCAGCGGTCAA